>WQWP01000066.1 GCA_009787485.1 Lentimicrobiaceae bacterium
GACCCCTCTTCAGCTTTGAGGCGATGAACAAAGAGTTTCATCTCTTTTTCAATCTTAAACTGTTGCCCTGCTATTTCTACAATTGCGTACATGATAATAATTTAAGTGGTTAAACATTTTTTTGGGCGGCGAAAATATAAAAAATATCGTACAAAAATAATATCAATATACTTTTTACAAAAGTTCAGCGTTTCTTTATTACTTTACTCTAAAAAACTAAATAACTAATTTAAAAATTTAAAAATTTAAAAATTTAATCTCCCTCAATACTTCAACTTTAAATCTTTAAATCTTAAATCTTAAATCTTTAAATCTTAAATCTTTAAATCCTTAAACTTTAAATTATTGAATTAAACTTATACGCTATAGATTAGATTTTTATGAGACAACTTGTGATCACCAAGTCCATCACCAATCGTGATGGCGCTTCGCTTGACCGGTATTTAGCAGATATTGGGAAAGAAGGATTAATTTCAGCGGAAGAAGAGGTAGAATTGGCGCGCCGTATTAAACAAGGCGACCAAGAGGCTTTGGCAAAATTGACCAAAACCAACCTCCGTTTTGTAGTTTCTGTAGCCAAACAGTATCAAAATCAAGGGCTGGGGCTACAAGACTTAATTAATGAAGGCAATTTAGGATTGATAAAAGCCGCACAACGTTTTGATGAAACGCGCGGTTTCAAATTTATCTCTTTTGCTGTGTGGTGGATTCGTCAGGCGATTCATCAAGCAATTGCCGACCAGTCGCGAATTGTACGTCTGCCTCAAAATCAAGTAGGTACTATCAACAAACTAAAAAAAGAGATTGCTAAGTTGGAACAAAAGCTGGAACGTGTTCCCACCATTGAAGAGATTGCCAATGTTATGGACTTGCCTGAATATAAAGTGGTTGAATTATTGCGTATGAACACGCACTCTCAATCTATGGACGCTTCCATTTCGCCTGATGAAGATACCAAGTTTATTGACACTTTCATCAGTACCACCAACGAATCTACCGACCAGGTTTTGATTCAGGAATCAATGAATCAAGATGTTGAAAAAATATTATCGGTGTTGCCGGAAAACGAACGTGAAATCCTTAAAATGTGCTTCGGCATCGGCGAGCCGCACGAATATACATTAGAAGAGATTGGAAACCAGTTTGATATTAGCCGCGAACGGGTACGCCAAATTAAAGAGCGCGCCCTGAAAAGATTGCGGGCTGAGCAAAAAGCCCTGAAAAACAAAAATTTAATAACTACTTTTTTTTCTTAAAATAGAATCTCCTTGAAAAAAATCCTGATTGTGGATAAAGTACACCCCTACCTCGTAGAGCAATTTACAAGTAGGGGTTATTTATGTGAAACCATCCTGAAAATATCTCACAATGAATTTATTTACCTCAACGATGATTACGTCGGCTTAGTCATTCGCAGCAAATTCAATTTAGATAAAGAAGCTCTTGCATCTAAAAAAAACCTCAAATTCATCATCCGCATCGGTTCCGGCACAGAGCACATCTCATTGCCGTTCGCTTCAGCGAACGGAATAAAAATAATTAGCACCCCTGAAGGGAATGCCCCCTCAGTAGCCGAGCATTGTTTGGGCATGCTTTTATCCGCCCTGAAAAAAATACCCACCGCCGATCAAGAAGTAAGAAACGGCGAGTGGCTTCGCGAAAAGAACAAAGGCGCCGAACTTTCATCGCAAACCGTTGGCATCATCGGATTTGGACATACCGGAAAAGCATTTGCCAAGTTATTAAGCATTTTCGGATGCAAAATATTGGTTTACGATAAATTTAAAAGCGGTTTTAAGGAAACACATATTGAAGAAGTTTCATTAGATGAGTTGCTGCAACGTTCTACCGTAATTTCTTTACATATCAATTATCTTCCCGAAAATCACTATTTCATCAATAAAACATTGTTACAAAAAGCAAAACAGAAACCCATATTTATCAATTCCTCCCGCGGCTTGGCAGTAAACACGGCGGATTTGATTTTTGCATTGGATGAAGATTATATTGCTTTTGCCTGTTTGGATGTGTTGGAGTATGAAAACGTAAATCTTCAAATTCCTCCTCAAGCTGAGTGGCATGATACGTTGTGGCGGTTAACCTCTAATAAGAATGTGTTGTTGACGCCGCATACGGCGGGGCAAACGTTCGATGCGGAATTACGGCATGCGGAGGTTGCCATAAAAAAATTGTAAGGGCAAGGCGCGCCTTGCCCCTACGAATGACATCAATTCTCCTTTATTACCGTTTCCGCCGCCTCAATAATCCCCACAAACTCTTCTGCCTTCAATGAAGCGCCGCCAATAAGCCCGCCATCTACGTTAGGTTGCGAGAAAAGCTCCAGCGCATTTTGGGCATTACAACTGCCGCCATATAAAATATAGGTAGCGTAAGCGGTTTCGGTGCCATATTTTTTCTCAATTAATTGACGGATAAAAGCGTGCATCTCTTCGGCTTGTTCGGGAGTGGCCGTTTCGCCCGTGCCAATTGCCCACACCGGCTCGTATGCAATGACCACGCTTTCAAAATCTTCCTTCGATAAATGAAATAACGACTCTTTAATCTGTTTTTCTACTACTTCAAAATGTTGGCCGGCTTTTCTTTCTTCAATCACTTCGCCGCAACATACCACAGGAATCAGTTGGCTTTCTAACAGTATATCCGTTTTTTTTGCAATTGTTTGGTTCGATTCGTGGAAAAATTTACGCCTTTCCGAATGTCCGACAATGCAAAATTCAACATCCAAATGCGCCAACATTTCTGCGGATATTTCGCCGGTAACTGCGCCGTTTTTAAGTTCGCTGCAATTTTGCGCGCCTACCGTAAATTCCGCTTCCTGCGCTAAATCGGTAGCCAATTCTAAGTAAAGATATGGAGGGCAGAGCACTACGCCGGTTTCCAATCTCAATCCGGCAAGTTGCTCGCCAATAGCAATCATTAAATCGTCGGCTTCTTCAAACGATTTATTCATTTTCCAGTTTCCAATGACCATTTTGGGTTTCATAAGATGTTTTTTTTTAAAATTATTAATTGTTAATTATTCATTCCTATTTACTCTTCCCCGCATAAAAAACATATTCAATGCAAAGAATGATAAACGTGGTAAAGAGCGTGTTGAGCGCAGAAGTCCAAACAATGCGCCACCATTCTACCCATTGAAATGTTTCTAAGATAGTTACGGAAAATTGTTGCACCAATACTAAAAGGAATGTATATATTAAAATCCAAGCAAAATCTTTTACCCCGGGACGCGGTATGATGCCGGATTCTAATGGCTTTAATCCATTCAAAACAAGTATAATATAAGGGCGAAGGAACACCATTAAAACGCAGGCAAACGCTTGTATTCCGTAAGTTCTCAAAAAAGCATCCACTATAAATCCTGTAACAAATGCAATGATATATTGAGAAGATTTTGGAATTTCTAAAGGAAGTAAAATGAGAAACAGTAAATAAACCGCAGGATTTAAAAAACCAAACCACTGCACATAGTTAAAAACAAACACTTGTAACAGGATCAGAACAAAGAAACGAGAAAAGTTTACCGAAAATTTATTCATTCTTAAATTTTGATTTTAAAGAGTCTAACTCGTGTTTGTATAGATTTGAAATAAGATACACATTATTCAGGTTTCGAAAATCGGTAGCCAAGCGAATTTTTATCGTTAAAAATGTATTGTTAGGGTTATCGTATTTCTCCATTACAGTTCCGATGAGTAAATCTTTAGGAAAGACATCCGAATAGCCGCTGGTTACTACTGAATCGCCCACTGCAACCATTAAATGTTGCGGAATATCAATAATTTGTGCAACAGCAGGATCGTAACCGATCCACACTACCGTTCCAATTTGATTGACAGGCATAATTCGGGCGCTTATCCGCGAATTGGGATTTAACAGAGAAATCACAGTGCTGAAATTATCGGAAACATCGCTTACCACGCCGGCTACTCCATTGGGAGAAAGCACTGCCATATCGGGCGTTATGCCATCTTTTTTTCCTTTATCAATAATGATATAATTATGAGTTTTGTTAATCGTATTGAAAACCACATGCGCCGTAGCCATATCATACATCTTGCGTTTATGTTTACCTGTGCTTGAAAAAATGGAATAAACGGAATCCTCTGAGAAAATAAACATTCGCTCTTTTTCTTTCAAAAATTCAATATTCTGTTGTACCAAATACGCATTTTCCTTTGCATAACGAAACTGTTTATGAATATTATTCGCAAATTTTTGAACAGGTCCTGTAATTTTTTGCATAGTAGTTGATATAACAAAATGTTGATAATTATTGTTTTGATAAATCAAAACAAACGCAAGAATGAGCAACGCAAAAAAAACGAGGATGTGAAAATAGCGTTTAAGGAGTTCTCTAATACTGTTCATTTGGGCAAATAAAAAGTGCGGCGAAAGTATATTTTTATCCTAAAAATAACGCCATATCCTCATCCACCGTTGTTATCCCCGCAATCCCAAAGTTTTCCACAAGTATTTTAGCCACATTCGGAGACAAAAACGCCGGTAAAGTGGCTCCCAAATGAATGTTTTTCACGCCCAAATATAAAAGCGCCAACAAGACAATCACGGCTTTTTGTTCGTACCATGCTATATTGTAGGCTATTGGCAATTCATTGATGTCATTTAACCCAAATATCTCTTTCAATTTCAATGCGATGACTACCAATGAATAACTGTCGTTGCACTGCCCTGCATCCAACACTCTTGGAATGCCGCCGATATCGCCCAAAGGCAGTTTGTTGTAACGATATTTGGCGCAACCTGCTGTGAGAATAACGGTGTCTTTAGGCAATTTTTCAGCAAACTGCGTGTAATATTCCCTGCTTTTCATGCGTCCATCGCAGCCGGCCATGACAAAAAACTTACGGATGGCGCCCGATTTTACGGCATCAACCACCTTGTCGGCCAATGCAAATACTTGAGCATGAGCAAAACCGCCTACAATCTCGCCTTTTTCAATTTCAACGGGCGCTTTGCATTTTTTGGCATGTTCAATAATTTGCGAAAAATCTTTAGAGCCGCCGCTTACACGATCTTCTATGTGCGGAAATCCTGCAAATCCCGCTGAGCCGGTTGTGTAAATTCTATCTGAATATGTGGCATTGGGGCGCGGTGGAACTAAGCAATTGGTGGTGAAAAGAATAGGCCCGTTAAATGTTTCAAACTCTTCCGTTTGCTTCCACCACGCACTACCGTAATTTCCGGCAAAATGCGAATACTTTTTAAATGCCGGGTAATAATGCGCCGGAAGCATTTCGCTATGCGTATAAACATCAACGCCAGTGCCTTCTGTTTGTTCCAATAAATCCTGCAAATCCCGAAGGTCGTGCCCCGAAATTAAAATGGCAGGATTATTTCTCACGCCGATATTTACTTTTGTAATTTCAGGATTACCGTAAGTTGATGTATTCGCTTTATCTAATAAAGCCATCACTTTTACTCCAAAACTTCCGCATTTTAATACCAAACCCGTAAGTTCGTCTGCAGAAAGATTTTCATTGGTCGTTGCAACCAATGCTTCCTGCATAAAAGCGTAAATTTCAACGTCTTCAAATCCTAAATTGGCGGCATGCTCGGCGTAGGCAGCCAGTCCTTTACTTCCGTAGGTCAGCAGTGCGCGCAAGGAACGGATATCTTCATTTTGTGTGGACAAAACGCCGACTTGTTTTGCTTTTTCTTCCATTGCTTCAAGCGTTTCGGCTTTCCACGTCAGGCAGCTACAATCGCTTGGAATAGCTGTATCGCCCATTTCTGTTAGCCTGTTTTTCACTTTTTCGCGGATCAAAAACGCTGCTTCTATCTTCTTGATAAAGCGTTGCTTATCGAAATTCGCATTGGTAATGGTCATAAAAAGACCGTCCGTAATAAATTTATTGACTTCGGGCATCTCTTCGCCTTTTTCACGCAGACGAACAGTCAATTTAGATATTCCTTTCATCAGGTAAATCAGCAAATCTTGTAGATTTGCCACGTCTTCGGGTTTTCCGCAAACGCCTTTTACTGTACAGCCTTTACCTGCAGCTGTTTCTTGACATTGATAACAGAACATTTTTAAAAAATTTTAATTTAACATTGGTTTTTTATTCTTACTAAAACTTCGGCAAAAATGCAACTATTAAATCAGAAAAAATGTAACATTTGTTACAAAGCTAAAAAAAAGTGCATTTTTGCAAAAAATAAATGCTATGAACATTGACGATTTATTATTATGTCCGATATGCCAAAACATCCCTATTCACGAGCGGGAGCGTTTTTTGGATGAATTAAAAATCAAAACCAAAACGTTCAAAAAAGGCGAATGGATTGCGCAGCAGGGCGATACCGTTAATGCGCTGTATGTCTTGTTGAAAGGAAGTGTAAAAGCTGAAATGTTCTCCGAATCGGGCACCATTTTGAATATCGAAACCATTCACGCGCCCCAGCCTTTAGCCCCTGCGTTTTTATTTGCCGAAAACAACCGGTTTCCTGTAGATGTTGTTGCGTTGGAAGATGTAGAGATCATCTTAATATCCAAAGAATCAATTATAAAACAACTTGCTCAAAATGAAACATTTCTACATGGATTTATGACATTTAATTCCAACCGTGTGCATTTTTTGTCTGAACGTTTAAAATTGCTTTCCACAAAAACCATCAAAGGAAAATTGGCGCAATATATCTTAACAAGAACGAGCAATATGTGATTTACGATGGATATGAGCCAAACCACTTTAGCGGAATATTTTGGTGTTACCCGCCCTTCGCTCTCCAGAAGCATTGCAGAAATGGTAGGCGAGGGAATTATCAGCATAAAAGGGAAGCATGGGAGAGTATTGGATTTGGGGAAATTGAGGAAGGCGGTTATGTAATTTGATTTTTTATATTTTTGCCGCTGATTAATGTAGTTTTATCATAATAAAACAACATATATATGTAGTTTTGTCATAATAAATAAACAATAAAATATATGATTAATAGAATTCTGAATCTAGATAATATCCATAATGACAGTACTTTTGTATGGGGAGCGCGTCAAGTTGGAAAAACCACATTGATTAAAGAAGCATATCCTGATGCTACTTACTATGACTTGCTTCAGGCAAAAGATTTTGAGCGTTTATTGCGCAACCCGTCTTTGCTTAGTGAAGATTTAGCAACTTTGAACAATGGAGACACAGTTGTTATTGATGAAGTGCAAAAAATACCACAACTATTGGATGAAGTTCATTCATTGATTTTTAGCAAAAACATTCGATTTATTTTAAGTGGATCAAGTCCTCGTAAACTAAAACGTCACGGTGCCAATCTACTTGGAGGGAGAGCGCTTAAAGAGATTCTATACCCTTTAGTAAGCGCAGAAATTCCTGATTTTGACATTTATAAAGCGATACGACATGGTATGTTGCCTCGGCATTATTTAATATCTGATCCCTGGAAACGATTGGGGGCGTACATCGGCGTATATCTCAATGAAGAAATTAGAGAAGAAGCTTTAACGAGGCAACTAAAAAACTTTTCCCGGTTTATGGAAATTGCTGCCTTCTCTAATGGTGAAATCCTTGTTTATAAAAATATTGCACAAGATTGTGGCATTGACTACCGCACTGTAAAAGATTACTTTGAAATATTGGTGGATACGCTTGTGGGCTATTTAATTCCAAGTTTTACACATACTCAGAAAAGGCGTAGCATACAAGCGCCAAAATTTTATTATTTTGACGTCGGGATTGCCAACTATCTAAGAAACAGGCGTGATATTCAACTCGGCTCTATTGACTTTGGGCATGCTTTTGAACATTTTATCATTCAAGAACTTATCGCTTATTTAGGGTATAATGAAAAAAGCGAGCAACTTTCCTATTGGCGCACAACTTCCGGATATGAAGTGGATGCAATTATTGGCAACGGACGTATTGCCATAGAAATAAAAGCCACCGAGGAAATACAACCACGCCATCTGAAAGGATTGAAAGCTTTTCAGGAAGAGTTTCCCGATTGCCGCCTCATTACAGTTTCTTTCGATCTAAGACCTCGAGTTACGCATGGCGTAGAGGTTTATCCCGCAACTGACTTTTTGAAGAAGTTGTGGAATCATGAAATCGTGTAAGAAAGTTCTACCAATTATTGCATTTCTAACGAGCCACTAACTCTCCCCACAATCTCTTCATCCCTACAGTTGCCCTCTCCTTAATAAAATGCACCGGTCGGGTAATGGGCTGCACTTCCTTAGGATCAACAACATAAATTTGAGCATCGCGGCGTGCAGAGTACAGCAACCCTGCTGCCGGATACACATTTAACGAAGTACCGATGATAATGATGATGTCGGCCTGGGCTACTATTTCAGCTGCTTGATGAATTAACGGGACATCCTCGCCAAACCACACAATAAACGGGCGTAATAATTGACCGTCCGGAGCCAAATCCCCAAATGCAAAGGCTTCATATCCAATGTCTGTTACATGTTTTTTCCGGTCATCGCTACACACTTTGGTGAGTTCTCCATGCAAATGAATAATGTGGGTAGAGCCGGCGCGTTCGTGCAAATCATCCACATTTTGCGTAATCACCGTTACCTCATAATGTTGCTCTAATTCGGCGATAATCTTGTGGGCTTCGTTGGGCGCCACATTTGCCAATTGGGCTCTGCGTTGATTATAAAAATCAACCACTAATACCGGGTTTTGATACCAGCCTTCAATGCTGGCGACCTCCATTACGTTGTAGTTTTCCCAAAGCCCGTCGCTGTCTCTAAATGTGCTGATGCCGCTCTCGGCGCTTACGCCTGCACCTGAAAGGATTACTAGTTTTTTCATGTTATACGGTTTTACGCCGCGAATATAGTTCAAAAATCTTTCAGCACATCGTTTTTACGCAGTTGAATTATTGAAGGGCTTTTGTTTCTTGATTTTTCATACTCTTTCTGTTTTGTTTTAATCAATTTGATGCGGCATAGTTTTATTCTTTTTTTAACCCCGCAAATAATCGTATTCAAAAGGAAGTATAATCTTTTCGGCAAAGTCAATAATACCACATTTGCCATTCTTCACAGCCATTATATAAGCGAGGTCTGTAAAGCATCTTGCTTTAAAATCTGAATATTCAATAGATAAGATAATGTTATTATTTCTGTCAATAACTCCCCATTTTTTTTCTTTTTCTACTTTAAAACAAGGTGTACCATTCCAATTACACTCATAAATAGTGTCATATTCAAAGGGTATGATGATGTTTCCCTGCCAATCCAACACGCCTGTTTTATTCTCTTTTCGAGGAATTATAAATTCTTTGCTTGCTCCCACGGGTGCGTCGTACTCAAAAGGGATCATTACTTTTCCTTTTGCATTTTTATAGCCGTATTTTCCGGCTTCGTTCCTTTGAGGTCTGTGCTCGATAAATTTAGTTTTTGCCATTTTTTATCCTTTAAAATTTTTGGCAAAAATAGCGTGGGGGTACGTCAGGACTTGTCGGTGGGGAAAATAAATGATAATCTTTGGGAATGTTAACACATCTAAAGTTCTCTTTTCACCGTTAGGTGAAAAACGAGTGATAACCCCGTGCAAGCGTAGCGCAGCTCGGGGTGTAGCAATGCAACCAACGAACCTTGAACTCCGTAGGAGTTCAACATCTCTCTAATTATCCACCCAAAACCACTTCTCATCCATTTCAATACTATGCTCCTTGAAAAAACGTAAAATCTCATCACGAAAACTTTCCTTTTTGTGATGTTCCTGCTGGTTTCTGATATAATTGATTAGGATATCTCTTTCCTTATATGAATAAGTTAAAGCGCAGTACTTTATACCCCAACCTCTAAAATTTGGAAAAAATCCCGATTGTTTCATCCATTTTGATGACGCTATTTTTATATCCTTAATATAATCTGCCAAAGCAATGGAAGGATGTAAGTCTGAAAGAATGTGAATATGATCTTCCATACCATTAATTTTGAATGAGACGCACTTTTTATTCTCAATAATTCCTGATATGTAATTTTTTAATCTGTTAAAATGAAGTAGATCAATTGTCTTTTCGCTGGCTTTGGTGCGAAAAACGATGTGATAGAGTATTTGACGATAAGCTGACATGGTTTATGTTTTTTGTCGTGCAAATATACGTTATGGAAAGGCGTTTGTCAAGGGGGAAGGTGATTATTTTTGAGAAAACTTTTGTTGAACTACTACGTAGTTCAGGGTTAGCGTGTTGCATCTTCTTACCCCGAGCTGCGCTACGCTTGCACGGGGTTATCACTTGTTTTTCACCTAACGGTGAAAAGGGTTGATCGTTATTTTTGAGGTAATTTCATTTGAGGTTTGCAGAATTATCGGAAAAAATGATATTGTGCGAGACTATTTTAGGATGAGGCAAGGTCTTTGTTCCCCAACCAATCAATTCCTGTTTCTATTAAACCTTTAGCACTATCTTTAATAAAATTACAATTAATCTTATCTTTAGTTTTCGGAACATAGCTTGGGTGACAACACGTATATCTATTTATTCCTTCTTTTATGCATGGATATTGATCTATGATTGATTCAGCGTACTTTCCCCAAAGAAGCCATTTACATGTTGGTTTCCTTAAAATAATAAAACGAATTAGCTTTTCTGTAAAAGGGTTCCAAATACCACTATGAGCATTAGAATATTTTTCCTTAGATTTTTCTTTTTTAGGCTTTTCTTCTATAGGTTTCTCTTTGCAAGTAAAAGCAGTATTCAAAAATAAAACACCCTGATTTTCTAAATTACAAAACCAACATTTTATTGAAGGATTTATTTTAAATTTCTTTCCGATCTCTTGACGAATGTTATCAATATCAATATCACCTCCTTGATCCATATAATATATTGCCTTGATGATATTTATAAGGGATGTTTGTGAAATAGATTCGAGCCAAGTACATTTATCCCCTACTTCAAAAGCGCGACCTGTCGCAACTCCTTCCTGCGGGTAAGGGTCTTGTCCTAAAATAATTACTTTAATCTTTTTTAAATCTGTTTCCAAAAAACGTAAAACGTTTTCTTTTGGAGTAAAGTTACTTCCTATTTTTACTTCAATATCCTTTAATGTTTTTTTTATTTCATCACTATTAATAAATTTTTTCCATGATGAATCAACTTTGATGTTTTTCAATAATTCTGACATAATATTTTTTTTTAAATGTTAATTTTCAATTCTCAATTCTCAATTTTCAATTCTTTCTATACTGCCTCCCCGCCTCCGCCAACCTCCCCTTCATCGTCTTCCGCAAAGATTCCGGCATCAGCACCTCAATCTGCTCCCCATAGCTCAAAAGTTTGTTTTCTAATTCAGGGTTGATGATGAGCCTCAAGGAAATTACCTTCCCCCCAGCTTTTTGTGAATGATGCAGTGGTAGCGCCAAAAAATGATTCAGTATGTAATCTGAGTTGCAGCGGAAAGAGACGGTTTCTTTGGCAGGATTTTGCTGGTTGGGCATATAGGTCAATCCGTAAACATCATCAAATCGGTTGGCGGAAGATTCGCGTTGCGGCGTTCGCTTAAATGATGTGGCTGTTACTTCTAAATCGGACATTCTATCCAAGCCGAAAGTGCGGAAATCCTTTTTATCGGCAACATACCCAAATAGATACCAACGCCCCTCAAATTCTTTCAATAAATAAGGTTCAACGGAATAGGGAGTATGATTGCCGGTGCTGTAATTCAAATGGTTGAAGCTAATAACCAGCCTGTTTCTGATAGCCTGTAGTAATACGCCGATGTTTTCCACGCCTTTGAATGAGCCCGACGGACTGATAGATAAATATTGCCATAAGGCTTGCTTATTTTTCAGAGCATCAAGAATAACGTCTGCATTTTCAGCTAAACCGATAAAATAGAGCAATTTATCGAAATGCTCACTAATCTCCACATCAATATAATAACCTCTTCTATCGTGGTCGTACTCAATTGCAACGCCCAAATTGTAGCGAATATACCCAAGGTCGCGATCCAGCGTACGATTGTCAATGGCAATATCGTGGTTTGTTAAATAATTCATTATCATTTTTTTCGTCGGAACATCTTTTTTCATTATCCTGCGAATGATGAGATAATTTCTGCGAAGCATGTTTTTATTAAGCATAGCATTTATTTTTAAAAATGCAAAAGTAGAAAATAGTACGACAAATTTATCCCATTTTATCGCATTCGCACCTCAAAAACTCCGCCAAACTACGTTTTGAACCGTTTGTTTTGAAACGGCTAATTGACGGATACGGTTGTAAGCGTTTGAAAATTAAAGAAAAACAGGATAAAATAAAAAATCAATTATGTACGTTTTGTTTTGGAGCCCGTACTTGGAATATTTAGAAATCAATAAGGGAATTACTGACCGTACTGCCTTGCGTGATTTAGACCTCTTGATTGAAAAAGGTGTTCTTCAACGTATTGGCGAAAAGAAAGCCGCATATTACGAGCTGGTAAATGTCGGATATGTCGGAAAAATGTCGGATATGTCGGAAAATATTTTAAACAGATTTTTTCAGGGAGAATTAAAAGAAGTACGTGCCATCCACTTTTTTTTATAGCTTTGCCAAACTTTTTCAACCCCACCCTCTATGCGCATCATCCTAATACTCATTAAAAAAGAGTTCCTGCAAGTGTTCCGAAACACACTGTTGATGCAAATTCTC
>WQWP01000067.1 GCA_009787485.1 Lentimicrobiaceae bacterium
GCGACACCCCTGCGGGCGCCAACGCCTACCACTTCTACTTGACTTATTACTGTAACTACCTCCTGAGCGATTTGAAAAACAAGATGGATGGGTTGAGTGTGAGGTGTGTGATGGAATAGTGGTAGTTCGGCGGCGGCTCTGCCGCCGCCGAACAAAAAAAAACTTATTTGGAATTATTGTTGGGTTAGAGGTTTACTTCACTATCACTACCCGCTTCACCACAACCTCACCAGCATCCGAATACATCTTCACAAAATAAACCCCATTCCCATATTTACTCAAATCATTGATTTTTAAACTGCCGTTTATATTGTTGTATGCAACTAATCTACGCCCTTGTACATCGTAAATTTCTACGCGGCTCAGCCCATCACCTTCAACGGTAATGTTACCGGTGGCAGGGTTGGGAAATATGTTGAAGGTTTGAACTCCGGCAGGATTGTTGATGGATACTATCGTTAAACACTCTTTCTCCGATACTGGATTTTCGTCACAATCATTATACACGATTTCAACATAATAGCAATATATAGTATCCCAAATCTCAGGATCGAAAGAATCATTATGTAAGAAACTCAATTCTGTGGCAGGAATTATTTCTGCATTGATTTGCTCATCATCTTTAAAAACGTTATAGCCGGCAAGTTCTATGCCTTCATATTCCGGAGCCGTCCATGAAATGAGAACATCATTTGTTTCGGAGGACACGGTCACTGTTATATTTTCACCAAAAGGAACGCACATACCGTCAACAAGCACTGTTACAGGATTGGAATGTTCGCTTTCTAAAGAGCCTGACAAATTGTACAAAGCGGCTACTTCATATTCATATTCGTCGTTTTGAGGAACGATATCGGTAAATAAAGTCTCGTTTCTAATGGGTTCTAATGTGATCAGCTCATCATTCCGGTAAATATTATATCCCCTAACGGGCAAACCGTTTTGTTCTTCCGGCGCTTCCCAGCTGAGAAAAATATGGTTCGCATTTTTTAACGTAAATGTCAGGTTTTGAGGTGGAAAAAGTTCCGGCATTTCGCCTGGATATATGGAGCTAAGGTATGTTACTTGGTTGAAACCCGTAACGGCAATCGTTAACTCGGCAGTTGTTGAAACAGGTTCGTCAAAAACTATTTCGGCAACACCATTTTCCGCTAAGGCAGTTCCCAGAATGATTACTTCGTTGTTTTCATCAATATAAGTGATAGAGACCATAGCGCCTTCCACATCACAGTCAACAGAAAATTCGCTCGCTCCCGATGGAATAGTGGGCAAATGAGATATTGTCATTTCTTGTGGGGTTCTTGTACGGAATTGTAGAGTGGGGTCACCAAAAACCGTCCATGAATTGAAATCATTCCGGTTGTCGGTGCCGGCTCCGTGACGCATAAGCATTCTCTGTGTGCTGTTTAGCATCGTGCCGGCAATAGTTTTTTTAGGATTTCCGGGTAAGCCGTATGTGTAGCCGCCGGCCGTATGCGTAGTATCTAAACAAAGGTCAATAAATTCGTCTTGTGCAGTTTGAGGTGGCGCCCAACCAATGCTGATAGTAGCCATAAGTGTGGCCACAGCTCCTGTGGGTTGATTGTTTTGCGTAGAGCGCATCCAAGCTTCTGCAAAACAAGGAGATGATTGATTGGAAACCGTATAATTATATTTTCCATTTAAACATGCCACTGAGTAAATAAAAGGGAGTTTACCTGCATTCTGTAGTGCAGTTACGTTTGCGTTAGTGTAACTTGGGCTACCGTACGGGGTCCATGCAGTTGCACTTCCATGGTTACAATAATTTGCCATACCTGCGCCACTATTAAAATGTTGCGTAATTAGAGCGTTAGAAGTGTTCGGATATCCCGGACAATTATACCAATAATCCTGATGAACAGTTGTGTATCCATAATCCAATAAGCGTAGCCTTATATTTTCCATGTGTCTATAGTCATTCTCTTGCCCATCATGTCCGCCCGGAGTATTTGGCCCATGTCCGTATTCATTAGCGCTTATTCCAGTAGCATCGGTTAGCCATGTATCAGAGGTCGTCATATCACGTTCATACCAAATTGTGCGCTCTACTTGTGTTTCTACATGTGCTATGGTTTCTGCGGAAAATCTTCCCATAAGTATTTCCAAATAGGGGTCGGTGCCCACAAGTTGTCCATACATTATATCAGAAGGAATAGATGAGGTGCCCAAAAATGGGATTTGGGCTACATCGCCTATAAAAAGCACAAAAGCTAAATTGTTTTCAGGAGCATTATAGTAGTTTAGAATATAACTTTTTATTCCTGAAGCAGTTGTGCTTGTTTCAGTTGTAGATACCATGGTGGTTTTACGCCCAATCGTGCGCTTCCAGTCAACGTATGGTTTCATCGCATCCATAAACGCAGGATGACAGATAATTAGCAATTCTCCTTCTTCGCCTGTGGGATAATCTCTGGTAAAGTTAGCATAGTTAATAAACATATTATTATACATTTGATTGAAGGTGGGATCAATGGTTTTGTGTCTTTTTTGTGTGGTAAACTCATTCTCTCCCGGTTCGTCGGTATAATTTACGGTAACCGTCATTTCGGAATAAATTCTAAGAACTTTTGTAACAGGGTTGTATTGAACGGGATACGCAAAAATGGTTGTCCCTCTCACATCACGCATAATAAATATTTCGTTTATTACCGCCAAATTTCCGGGAAAGAACGCATCTTGATCATACACTTCACCTTTCACGTAAGGAACGGTTTCGGGATCTACACTACGTTTTAGATTACCTTTTGAAGGAGCAATTTCAACATTTTCAAATTCGGCATATTCGCTATAAGTAATATTCAACTCTGCCGAGCCCATATCGGGAATAATAATGGCAGTGGGCAAGTAAATCAGTTCAGGGTTCCCTGCTTCCATCATTACAGGCGCTTTCGCCGATAACATTTTACTCGCTGTTCCATAATTCGTAGCCACTTCAATTAAATTGAGTTCATTAAGATCAAATTTAATGGTAGTAGAAACTGACTTTTCGGAAACTAAAGCTACTTCATTTGGATGAAGATAATTTTTTCCGACAACAATTTGTTGAGATTGTGCTGACATGTTCAAAGATATGAGTGTCAGTGCACTAAAAAATAAAAAGAACTTTTTCATGTTTAAATATTTAGATTAATTTATATTTTATGTTAATAAAGCCGCAAAAGTAGAAAAAAGTATGAGTACGTGTAAGAAAAAGCAAGAATTATGCCATTTTTTCGTTACATAATTTCCGTAACACAATAACCTCAATAGCGTGAGATCGAAAATTACTCAAATATTCGAGAAAAATATTAAAACAAAACTTGCTTTTGTGTTGATTACCATTATTATACTATGCATAGGATTTGTTATGGTAACAAAAAGTTTGTTTTCTGAGTTTAGAAAACAGCAGGAGCAATACCGGTATAATACGCAAGTTCTTCTGGAAGTCAATAATTTAGTATCTCAATTTTATGATATACAAGAATATGGAAATATGTTTTTAGTGCAAAAAGAGGTGCATTATTTGCATATTTATCAAATGCAAATTGATACTTTTCAGCAAAAATTAGAGCATATTGTGCAATTTATTCAACATGACGATGAAAACAGGTATTTAGCGGATATTACCGTTTTGCTTTATGAAAAAAAAATCATGTTAAAACAGTTGCAACAATTATTTGTTAGTAAAAAAGATATTGATGAGTTGTATCAAAAAATTGCTGCTAAAATTGAAGATGAAATATATAGAAATATGTCGCAATCGGAAGTTCATACCACGGTACAACAAGATACCGTGTGGCAAGAGCACAAAAAATTCGGACAACGCCTGAGGGAAGCTTTTCGTTCTTCTAAAAAAAGAGATAAAGACATATCTGTTATTAACACATTGATTATTACGGATAACGTTGCTTCAAAATTGTTTGCGGTAAATTCATTGTTAGATAGTTTATACGAACTTACGCAACAATATCAACATCAATATACTACAAAAATTAACAAGATTGAAGTTGAGCTGTATGCGTTACTTACCGCCGATCAGTATATCAATAGAGAAATTACGGATCTATTACTGCAACTGCATGAAGGGATGTTATTGAATGTAATTTCTTTAGGTGAAGAATATGAAGAAATTGTACGATCTGCATTAATAAGAAGTATTGTTGCCGGAGCGATCACAGTGCTGCTTATCACAACGCTTATCTTTTTTATTCTCAAGAATATAAAAACAATTCGGAAAACTAACGACGCTTTAGCGTTGGAAAAACAGAGAACGGAAGAGTTAATGGAGAGCCGGCATCAATTGCTTTTGATTACGTCGCACGATATTAAAACGCCGCTCAGCGCCCTTTTGGGATATTTGGAATTATGGGAAGATGAGAGTTTATCGCCCCAGCAACTTCGCGAATTAGATATCATGCAATATACAGGTAAGAGTATATTGGCATTGTTGAATAATTTATTGGAATTTTCGCGTTTGGAGCAACGAAAATCGCAAGTCATACAAGAAAACACTGAAATTGTACCATTTTTTATGGAAATTGTAGAAATGTTTCAGCCTTTGTGCAACGAAAAAAAGAATAAGCTGCATTATTCAATTGAGGTGAAGAATAATCCGCAAATTGTAACCGACTTGCTAAAATTGAAACAAATTACGGTAAATTTGATCTCCAATGCAGTAAAATATACCTCCGAAGGCGAAGTAAATGTGCGCGTAGAAGAAATTGATGAGCCCAACTTGCAGCTCATGGTTACGGTTTCCGATACAGGAAAAGGTATCCCGAAAGAAAAATTATCCTCTCTTTTTGAGCCGTTTACGAGAATTGAAAAAAACAGTTTCGGCATTGAGGGCAGCGGGCTCGGGCTTTTTGTGGTAAAGGGTTTGGTTGACCTCTTAGGAGGAACCGTTGAAATTCAAACCGAAGAGGATCAAGGTACTGCGATAAGTTTTACGATTCCTTTTGAGCCTGTTTCAGTAGCTACCCGATAGTGAGTTTTTTTCTGTTTCTTTGCCAGCGTTACAGTTACCCCTAATGAAAAATTACCATATTCAAAATTTGCGTTTTGTTCCCAGTGCTGTGATTTTGGGAATAGATATATGTATCGTCTTCTTTGCGACAATGTTAGCGATTTTTTTCAGGGATAGTTATATCGGAATTTTACACCCTGCTACTGTTTTTTCTCCCATCATTCCCATTGTGATTTTGGGAGTACGCGCGTTGTTTTTTATGCTGTTTAAAATTCCAAAAATTGTAGTACGCTACACCAATTCTAAAGATGCATTAATCATATTTCTATCTGCTTTTTCAGGAACCGTTGTGCTGTTTTTGTTAAGCTATTTGCTTTGGGCTTTGAACTTTAACCTCAATCGTTTTATTCCGATTTCCATTATTGGGATGGAGTTTTTTATCACCACCACCTTAATGGTTATGTATCGTTTTGCTTTCAAAATCTATTTTTTAGAGAAAATGAATCCTAAAAAAATGAAAAAAAACATTGTGATTGTGGGCGCCGGCGTGAGCGGCATTACCACAAAAAGGGTGTTAGACAGAGATACGGAGAGCAAATACAATGTGCTTTCATTTTTTGATGATGATCTGAAAAAACAAGGCATGAACTTAGAAAGTTTACCCGTTCGCGCCCTTACCCAATTGGACGAGTATCTATCTGAAAATGAGATTTATTTTCTAATTATTTCTATTCAGAATTTTCCGGTGCGTAAAAAAAATCAAATTACGGAAATTGCACTCAAACATAATGTTAAAGTGTTAATCGTGCCGCCGGTAATCAATTGGATTAACGGTGAATTAAGTTTTAATCAAATCAAGAAGGTAAAGATTGAGGAACTTTTGGAACGCGAGGTTATTGATATTGATAACTCACTGGTTCATAAGGACATTATTGGCAAAACCATTTTAATAACAGGCGCTGCCGGCTCTATCGGAAGTGAAATGGTGCGGCAATTTTTAAACTTTGATATCAAAAAATTGATCTTGTTGGATAATTCGGAAACGCCGGTCTTCTTTTTGCAACAAGAATTAAGCGGAAAAAAAAGATTTAGAAACATTGAGATCATATTGGCGGATATTTCTGATAATGTTAAAATGGAAGAGGTTATGGCATATTATAAACCCGACGCTGTATATCATGCCGCTGCTTATAAACATGTGCAACTGATGGAGGAAAATGTTCACGCCGCCATTAAAAACAACGTGGAAGGCACGAAGATTTTGGCAGATTTGGCAGTGCAATACGGTACGAAAAAGTTTGTGATGATTTCTACCGACAAAGCGGTAAACCCCACCGGCGTGATGGGCGCCTCGAAACGGATTGCCGAAGTTTATGTGCAATCGCTGAATTATACACAGGGGACGACCAAATTTATAACCACACGTTTTGGCAATGTGCTGGAATCCAATGGATCCGCCATTCCCATATTCAGAGAGCAAATTGCGCAAGGCGGTCCCGTAACGATTACGCATCCGGAGATTACGCGCTATTTTATGACGATTGCCGAAGCATGCCAATTGGTAATTACGGCAGGCGCCATGGGAGAAGGCGGCGAGATTTTTATTTTCGACATGGGAGAATCCGTTAAGATTTACGACCTGGCAGTGAAAATGATAAAACTCTCAGGATTAACCCTCGGAAAAGATATTGCCATTGACTTTACCGGATTGCGCCCGGGCGAAAAGCTGTACGAAGAACTTTTAGCAACTGCAGAAAATACAAAACCCACGCCCCATAAAAAAATTATGATTGCGGAGGTGAGAAAATACGATTATCACGAAATTGAAAAAAAAATTGAACATTTAATCGCCCTGAAAAACGACAACCCGACACATGTAGTAAGATTAATGAAAGAGATTGTTCCGGAATATATTAGTATGAACTCGAAATTTGAAACTTTGGATAGGATTTTTTAAATCTTATATATCCGTCAGTTAAAACTGGCAGCAAATTGAACCTTAAACCTTGAACTTTAAATCTTAAATTTTAAATTTTAAATCTTAAATCTTTAAATGTCAAACACCTCCGCCCTTCACATCCAGGAAGCCATCCCCCAACCGGAGCCGGTTTCGCCTTATCTTCAGTTTAAAAGGAAGAAAAAATTATCTGCCGATGGGTATCTTGCCGGTATCTTGGAAGGAAACAGAGTGGTATTAAGTCAAGCCATTACACTAATTGAAAGCACTGCACATCATGATATTGTGGTCGCCAATCAAATTATTGAGAAATGCTTGCCGTATTCGGGAAATTCTATGAGAATTGGCATCACAGGAGTGCCCGGAGTGGGAAAAAGTACGTTTATTGAAACTTTTGGAAAATACCTGACTTCTATTGGAAAGAAATTAGCCGTATTGGCAGTGGACCCGAGCAGCGAGCGCTCGAAAGGGAGCATTTTGGGGGACAAAACGCGCATGGAGGAACTCTCCATTGATCCGAATGCGTTCATCCGCCCTTCGCCGTCGGGGCTTACATTGGGCGGAGTGGCGCGCAAAACCCGCGAAACCATTATCCTTTGCGAAGCTGCCGGTTTTGATGTCATCATTATTGAAACAGTGGGCGTTGGACAATCGGAAACCGCAGTGAAATCTATGGTGGATTTTTTCTTGTTGTTAATGCTCTCAGGCGCCGGTGATGAACTGCAAGGCATTAAACGAGGCATTATGGAAATGGCAGATGCCCTCATCATTACCAAAGCCGATGGCGATAATGTAGCGAAAGCTACTGCCGCAAAAGCACTATATCAGTCTGCATTACAATTATTTCCGAAAAACGAAAACGGATAGGAACCTCCGGTAGGTACTTGTTCCGTCTTTCTTAAAGATAGTATAGGAAAAATTTGGGAGATTATTGCTGATTTTGAAAAACTAACTAAAGAGAATGATTTCTTCTCGAAACATCGGACAGAACAATCTGTGAAAACCTTTTTCGATTGGATGAATCATTTGTTAAAAGATGATTTTTATTCAAATACAAATATTGAAAACAGTATAAATAATATTATCCCTGCAATAAGAGAGGGTAGGGTTTCGCCTTATCAAGCGGGAACAAATTTAGTTCAAAGTTATCAAAATTTTAAATCTTTAAATCTTAAATTTTGAAAAAATACTTCCATGTTCTAAAATACACCCTGCGCTATAAAAGCAACATGGCTTTCATGGCGTTGGCGAATCTCTTTTATTCCGTTTTTCATGTTTTTTCTTTGGCGCTCCTAATTCCTTTTTTATCTGTTCTCTTTCAGCAAGTTGAACCTATTGCGGAGAAACCTGAGTTTGCCTTTTCACTACATGCGATTAACGATACTTTCAATTTTTACTTAGGGCAATTAATCACAAATTCCGGTTCGCTTTATGCGCTGATTATGATTGCAGTTACGATGATTGTGTTGAATTTTTTGGGTAATCTTTTCAGATATATGGCGCAATTTTTTTCTGCACCCATTCGCGCAGGGATGATCTACCAACTTCGTAAAGACTTATACACCAAGCTCATAAATTTACCTTTCTCTTTTTTCTCAAAAATAAAAAAAGGAGATCTGCTCAATCGTTTCGGTACGGATGTTCAAGAAATTGAGTGGTCTGTTGTACAGTCTATTATCATCATTTGCAGAGACCCGATAATGATTGTTGTTTTTTTGGCAACCATGATAAAAGTGAATTTACCACTGACTCTCATTACTTTACTTATTTTTCCGGTGGTAGGGTATCTCATATCGCTTGTTGGCACTTCTATTCAAAAAAATGCTGCAAAATTGCAACAGCTTTTGGCTTCCGTGAGCGCCATTTATGATGAAACCATTGGTGGGTTGCGCATTATAAAAGGATACAATGCCATTGACCATGCGAATAAAAAATTTCAGGAAGATACTGCTGCCCATTATAAAATAAATAAGAAAATATTCAGGGTGTATGAACTTGGTGCGCCTTTGGTAGAGCTGTTATCGGTGGTTACTTTGTTGATAGTTTTATTGATTGGCGGAGTTTTTGTATTAAAAAACAGCAACTTAAACGGTGAGTTCTTTCTATTTTTTGTGGTGTTGTTTTCTCGTATTATTCCACCTGCACGCCACCTGGTTACCATGTATTATACGCTGAAAAAGGGGCTGCCGTCGTTGCAACGTATTCTTCAAATCTTAGATGCCGATGAGAAAATTTATGAAAAAGAGCGCCCGCTTTCCATTTCCTCTTTTTTGCAACATATATTATATAAGGAGGTTTATTTTTCATATCATGAAGTAGAAAAAAAAGAGGATTGTAAAATTTTACAAGATATTTCATTTGAGATAAAAAAAGGGGAGAAGATCGCTTTGGTGGGCGCTTCCGGTGCAGGAAAATCCACCCTTGTAGATCTGTTGCCCCGTTTTTACGACCTCTCTTTTGGAGAAATTTTAATTGACGGAAAAAACATTAAAGAATATAGAACCAACGATTTGCGCAATCTGTTCGGCATGGTAAGCCAAGATGTCATTCTTTTTCACGACACCGTATTTAACAACATTGCTTTTGGACGTTCCGCTTCTCGTGAGGAGGTAGAAACCGCCGCCAAAGCCGCTTTCGCCCACGATTTTATCATGGAAATGGAAAGCGGCTACCACACCGTAATCGGCGACAGAGGCATGACCTTATCCGGCGGACAACGCCAGCGGCTGAGCATTGCCCGTGCATTACTCAAAAAACCTGAAATTATTATTTTAGATGAAGCAACCTCCGCGTTGGATTATGAATCGGAATTAGTTATACAAGAATCTTTGAATGAGGCATTTAAAAATCATACGGTAATCATTATTGCGCATCGGGAAGAGACGTTGCGCAATATGGATAAAATAATTACCGTTAAAGACGGAAAAATCTATGAAGCTACCGATTGCAAAAAATAAAACACTAAGATATTATTTGTTGGGCGGAATCACCACACTTATTATCTTATATGTCATTTTGGCAATCCATATCCCTGCCGTAAAAATGCGCATCTTCTTCTTCGCGCTTTGGTTTTTCGGGGAAATCTATTTGTGGATTACGATCTTAAAATCTTTTAAAAATACATGGAAGAAGAAAATTTCTTTTTATGCCTTACTTATTTTATATTGGCTGCCCGCGTTTATCTTAGTAATAACCATGGGAGTTTTGGCTGCAAAAGGCGTGCATCAGGTAAACAAAACCCTTTACTTAACCGCAGTAGGCATTTGCGTAATACAATATTTGATTAAATTTCTGATTGTTACGTTTGTTTTAATGTATGATTTGATTACCGCAGGCATTAAAATATTAAGTAAGCGTGTTAATTTTGAAAAAGGAAAAAGAGTATTGCTGCGTATATCGCTCGGCATTTATGTAGTGTCTTTTATTTTAATGATTTATGGAATAGTATGGGGTGCTGAAAATTTTACCATTCGGGAAGTAAGCATAGATGGGCATAATATTAAAAACTTGAATGAAAGTGAATTAACCATCGTGCTGATTTCCGATTTGCATCTTGCTACCTGGAGAAATCACGAAGCGATTGAAAGAGCGGTGCAAATGGTGAATGACCAACACCCCGACCTCATATTTATTACCGGAGATATCGTGCAGTTTGTTTCGGAAGAAATAGTGGAATACCTGCCGTTTTTAGCGCAATTGAAAGCGCGCTACGGAATTTTTTCCGTTTTGGGTAATCATGATTACGGTCGTTATGCACGCTTCAAAACCGATGTTGCACGAAAAGAAGATGTTAAAAAGCTTATTGATTATCAAACATCCTTAGGGTGGACAGTTTTAAATAATGAATCTGTGAAACTCTACGAAGATACTGTTCCTTTGGGCATTACAATTGCAGGCGTAGAGTTTTACTCTCCGAAAAGAATGTTTATCAATGAAGGAGATTTGCTCAAAACCTTTCAACACGTGGACACGAATGATTATGTGATTTTGCTCAGCCACGACCCGCAAGCCTGGGACGATGTGGTTCTCAAAAATTTACCGGCAAATTTAACTTTAAGCGGCCACACGCACGGCATGCAATTGGGCATCTATACCGATAGAATCAGAATTTCGCCGGCCGCCATACTTTACAAACACTGGGGCGGGCTTTACGGAAAACAGGGTAAATTCCTTTATGTGAATGTAGGGTTGGGTTCCGTAGGGTTTCCGGCGCGGGTGGGGATGCCGCCGGAGGTTACGGTGATTGGGTTGAGGTAAGATTTAGCTCTTCCCTAAAATCGTTTTTACCAATTCAATTATTTTTCATTTATTTGCAAACCTAAGAAAAGCCGGTGGGTATTAGAATAGAACAATAATATCATGCAAAAAATAATTAATTCGTTAAAAAAATATAACACATGTCAAAAAAAATATATAAAATATCGGAAGAACCGCCCATGACCGTTGGCGAGCCCGCTGTTGCATATTCAGCCACCACTCCCGTTTCCACCGGATGGAATCCCAACGTGCCGTTCCATGGCACGCAAGAGGAGTGGTGGGAGCATTTTCGTCGCATTGAGGAAGGAGAATTTATGACTATAGAAGAAGCCGATAAAAAATTTGAAATATGGAAGAAAGAATTCCTTGCAAGCCGTACATAGTCAGCAGAGAGTTTAATGAAAATCGTAAACATATTTACGAATATTCGCTCAACATGTTCGGCTATTTTCAAGCGGAGCATTACTGGCAAAAAATAAGAGCATCTTTGAATACGCTTTCCGAGATGTATTTGGCTTATCCCGAGTGTCGTCATATTCCAACCAAAAGCCGCATGTATCGTAATATTATTCTTGATGCACATCTGATTATTTACCGTATTACTAACACCCGCATTGAAGTGTTGGATATTATTCATGCAGCCTCAAGCATCGGCAAAATTCGAAGTGCTGGTAAAATTCGGCTATAGCGTTATTTACGAAATTAATTACAGCAGGCACTCAGAGTTCCCTAAAAACAACATACCATGAAAAACAGTTTTTTAATTTGCCTCCACCTTCTACCCATAATGGCATTAACCACCATGGGCCAAACCATTTCAAGTTTTAATAAACTTCCCAAACAACAACTCCTTGATACTGCCAATTACTTTTTTGATCAGAATAGTACCGATATGGCTTTGGCTTGTTATAGTTCAATTATTAACACTCCGGTAAAAGATGCGGATGTGGAACAGCAGCAAATAATTGTGGAAGCGTACAACAAAGCTGCCGCCATTTATTACTATATGTGCGATTACAAAAGCGCTTATGAGTTTTTGATTAAAGCATTGCTCCTTTGCGAAAAATATAACTATTTGTCCTACGAATCAACGATTTATAACAATATCGGAAATATTTATTATCATTTTAAGCAATACGATATAGCTAAATATTATTATGAAAAAGCATTAAACCTATGTAATGATAGCACACGTATTATAATGATATTAAACAATTTGGGAGCTATTGAGCTGGAGATAGGAACGTTAGACAGCGCCTTTTTTTACCTTAATCAGTCGTTGCAAATAAGCAAAACACACAACGACATGCACTTGCATACGATACTGAATACGATAGCTTCTATTTACAAAAAAAGTAAGCAATATAATTCGGCGTTAAAATATTTTAAATTGGCATTGAATGAAGCAGAAAAA
>WQWP01000068.1 GCA_009787485.1 Lentimicrobiaceae bacterium
CCGTTAAATCAATAGAAGAGGAAACCAACCATTTTTCGTATCCAACATACATGTTTGCTCTGGCATTATGTGGGGTAACAGCATTGGAGAAATCCCAAACTGTCCATCCAGACATACTGTGTGCCACAGAAGTAAGGGTCGCATTTCCGGTGGCAGGCAAAGCTCCGGAAAACCTTGTCCAGCAGGTAGAGGGCGGAACGGCAAAAAACTCTTCAAGCGCAGTGGGCACAGTTGCAGCGCCGCAAGGCGTGGTAAAAGTGATGACATTTGAAGGAAAGGAGATCTCATCCTCACCGCAAACCGCTTTTACTCTTACGTTATAGGTTGCGCCATCGCTTAATCCGGTTAATGTATAAGAAGGTTGATATACCGTTATGGGTATCCATGTAGATGCTGATGAAACTTGATATTCAACAATCCATTCTGTGGCGTCTCCACTTTGCGTCCAGGACAAATCAACGCTGAAGGGCGCCAAATTGCTATAAGTTAAATTGGCCGGTGAGTTGCAGCTAAGTATGGTAATGGCGATATTATCTATGGCAGCCGGCAAGCCCGGAGATCCCATAAGGAAGGCGCCATTAACCCACGCAAAGTATAAACGCTGCGCTTTACCCGCATATTCAGAGGCAGGAAGTACAAAAGAGTAGTTGGTCCAATTATTTATGCTATGGTATGATCCTCCCAATCTTGTTGTACCACCGGGAGCAATAAGGTTACCTGTTACATTTGCCGTTACCGGAGTAAGATCGCCCATAAAAACCGCTGAATAGAAGTTTTCTGCTCCATTTACCCTTATGTCGAAAGATAACATAAAATCATCTGTTGAGGCTGGAAATTCGATGTCTCGGTAAGTCCAGGTTACGGCTGATCCAAATATTGTGGCGTTGGTTGCCCCTCCTGTATTTGAAATGTACATGGATTGTGCACCTCCATTGTTAACAGCAGAACCAATAAACCAATTGGTTTGCGGCGTCGTTTCAAGATTAGCAAATCGCCACTGTGCATTTTCGGTTTCATCTTCAAAGTCGCAAATCCACGGGATCGTGGCAAGCACAACCGGCAGAAATGGGGTGGTTACGGTGTGTACTACCCAATCTGCTTCAAATGTGGAGCAGGCAGCCCGCGCCCTTACCTGATATGCAGTATTGGGCGTTAAGTTATCAATAGTATAAGGCATAGAGGAAACAGCTCCCAACGAAGTCCAGGTTGCTTCAGAAACTTGCTTGTATTCCAAAGTCCAGGAATCTTCAGTACCGTTCGCAATAATATTAACACCTATAGAAGTGGCTGTAATATTTTGGATAATTACATTGGGAACGGGGCAAGTAACATCCGGAGTACAATCTGTTAAGAATATTGTATTGGCACGGGTATCCCACTGAAATTGGGTTACAGCAACCGACGGATTCAAACGGAAATCAATATATGAACCTTGATAATAATAGACGGTACGATTTACGCCTGTATTGTGTTGCTTAAAGACACGACCCGAGCCATCATTTTGTCCGGAAGCATCAAAAACCGTAACCACTAAATTTTGTAATCCGTTATACTCGAAAGGAGTGTCAAAATAGAAGGTATTCCAACCCGGAGTCATATTCAAATGCCCTGAATATACCTCTACAAATGCAGCAGCTCCTGAAGTAGTAAACGGAATATAGTCTGAATAGGAATTATAAAATTCTGATCGCAGCGAGGTGTGTGATAAATAAATGATACAGTTATTTTTTACTGTTGTGGGCAACAGTCCGCCATATTCAAAGGAGATCCCTCTTATAGTGGTGGCTTCGTCGCCTAATTCGTTAGGAAGGAATATTTGTTGCGTATAAGAATAATTTGCAAAGTTACTCAGCGGAATGTTTTGGTTATCATTTCCGGCCGGCGTATTGAAGGCGCGCTCACCGCCACTGAGACATTTGGTGTAAAAAATTCCGGAGGTATAATTATCGCTCACCATATCACCTTCGCAGCTTGTCCAAATTTGCACCTCATATTTTGTGGCTTCCGATAACCCTGTGAAAATATAGGATTTTTCGGTAGTGCTATAGGATAACCACGTTGCTGTTCCCGCTTCACGAATTTCAATGGTATATGATACAGGAGTCCCCCTAATTCCATCGCTCCATGTTGCCATAGCAGAAGTAGCAGAAACATTAGAGAAAGCAAGATTCTCAACTTCGGAACATGGAGACATAAGTTCAAGTACTAAGTCATCAATGTATGCGGAAGTTCCCGGACCGCCAAATCCACCCGGACCACCCATTACTTTGAACGCCACATAGTGTCCTGTTCCTGTGTATTGGTCAAATAAAACGGTCATATCTTCATAAGTAGCGGTGAGTGTATTATAAAGTGTTTCAACAAGCACGAAAGAGTTGGGATCATTGGCATCCGACATTACTCCCACCAATAATGCCTGAGAAGTGGTTGTTCCTCTCAATTTGAATTTTAGACGTAATGCATCCATACCAATGGACGGGTCTATTTGAGGCAGGATTGCGATGGAATAATCTGAGATTGTGCCGGAATATTGGTTTAAAAATAAACAGTTGGGAGCAGAAAAGAAATAGAATGGGTAAATCATAGGAAATACGCCGGTTGTTGAAAATCTTTGCCAGCATTCCGGATAATTATCAACGCTGTACTCCGACGAATAGCTGTCGAAATTTTCAATCAAAGGGAAATCGGCTCTCTTCAGCATGCATGGGTCTTCAATCTCTTCAACAGTAACCTGGAAATTATCAATGTGAATATCAATGTCTGCTCCACCATCAATTCCGGTGGATTCGGCATAGAAAGCAATTTTTACATCGCCGGTATAGGGGTTTCCATTACTGTCTTCAAGAGGGATGATCACAGGCAACGGCACATTAGTGAGCTCGTTGAATACATATTGAGAGCCTTTGTTATCCCACTGTCTCAGCGTATTTGCAGCGCTCCACGTGGCGCCGTTGTCAAGTGAAATAAGTACCACAAATCGTTTGTTAGGTAATCCGCTTGAGATATTAGGAGGATTAGCGTTGGCATATCCGGTAAGGAAAAGATCAAATTCAATTTGCGCCGGCGCACCTGTTAGATTTATGGAATTGGTAACCAACCATTTAAAGTCTGTTGCGTAATACAGGTTTGTGTAGGCATTATGAGGGGTAACTAAAGTTGACTTTGACCAATATTGGTATCCTTGTAAATTGTGCGCAATAGGCGTAAGTGTTGGGCTTCCGGCGGCGGGCAATTGTCCGTTGAACCGTGTCCAGCAAGTATTGGGCGGAACAGCCTCAAACTCTTCCAGCGCTGTAGGAATAGACAGAGAAGCGCAAGGCGTGGTAAAATTGACGGTATTTGAAGAAAAGGAGATGTCACTGGCGCTACAAACCGCTTTTACCCTTACATTATAGGTCGTTCCTCCGGAAAGTCCTGATAAGGTATAAACACCACCTGTTAATTCAGATTGATTTACCGTTACCGGTATCCATGTAGTAAAGGGCGAAATTGCATATTCAACAATCCATTGCGTGGCCGTTCCATTTTCGTTCCAGGTCAAATCAACGCAGTCATGTTTCAGATTGCTAAAAGCTAAATTGGTGGGCGTGTTGCAGGTGAGTGTTGTAATAGAGAGATTATCTAATGCAGTAGGCGGACTTACATAAGACATACCGTGGTTCGCATTCACCCATACAAAATATAATCGCTGGATTTTACCGGAAACTAAGGATGCAGGGATTACAAAAGAGCGCGTTTGCCAGGGTTGAATCCCTGCTAATGATTCTCCCACTTTTGTTAGTCCGGCGGGTACCGGATCCAAACCGTAATAAGAAAAAGACGCAGATGCTGTTACCGGTATGAGTTCACCTATAAAAACCTCTGAATAATATGCTTGTGAATGTCCAAATACATTGACGTCGAAAGAGAGCAAAAAGTCGTTGGTAGAGGTTGGAAACTCAATATCTCGGTAAGCCCAAACGGTAGAGGCTATACTAAACGAAAATACGTTAGTTGCTCCGCCCGTATTTGAAACATACAGCGAGCGCGTTCCGCCATTGTTGGTAGCCGTTCCGATATACCAATTGTTTTGCGTGGGTATATCAAAATTAGCAAACCTCCACTGGTCATTTTCAAAAGTCTCTTCAAAATCACAATACCAGGGGATGGTGGCAGGCACTACCGGAAGTTGCGGGGTGGTTACCGTTTCTGTTGCCCAGTCACTTTGTTCGCCCGAGCAAATAGCTCTCGCTCTTACCTGATATGTGGTGTTGGGCGATAAGTTATCAATCGTATAGGGCATGGTGGAAACGGTTCCTATTGAAGTCCAACCCGTTTCGGAATCCATTTTATATTCTAATATCCAGGAAGTTTCATTACCATTTGCCACAATATTTGCATCAATTGAAGAGGGTGTTATATTTTGGAGCACTATATTGGGTGCAGGACAAGTAGGCGCTGCATCGCAACTTACTAAGAATCTTGTATTGGCACGGGTATTCCACGCAAATGCAGTTACTGCAACTCCCGGATTAATACGGAAGTCAATAAACGTACCCTGATAATAATAAACGGTACGGTTTACATTGCCTGTACTGTGTTGATTAAACCAACGATCATATCCACCCGCTTGTCCGGATTCGTCATAAACCGTAATCACCAAATTTCTCATCCCATCATAATTGAAAGGAGTGTCAAAATAAAAGTAATTCCATCCATAAGTCATATTCAAATGTCCGGAATATACCTCTACAAATGCAGCGCCTCCCGTAGTAGTAAACGGAATATAGTCTGTAACGGGATTATTAAATTCTGATCTCAGCACGGTGTGTGATAAGTAAATTTTACAGTTATTTTTTAGTAAAGTGGGTAACAAACCACTATATTCAAAGGCTATTCCTCTAATGGTGGTTGCTTCTTCGCCAAATTCGCCCGGCAGGAATATTTGTTGCGTATAAGAATAGTTTGCAAAGTTACTGAGCGGAATATTTTGGTTAATGGTTCCTGCCGGCGTGTTGAACAGAAGTTCACCGCCGCTGAAGCATTGGGTAGAAAAATTGCCGGAGGCATAATTTTCACTCACCATCTCTCCGCAGTTTGTAAATATTCTCACCTCATATTTAGTAGCTTCCAATAATCCTGTGAAAATATAAGAGCGGTTGGTAGTGCTATAGGTTGTCCACGTTCCTGTTCCGGCTGCACGGATTTCAACGGTATATGAGGTAGGAGTTCCCATAGTTCCATCGCTCCATGTGGCCATAGCAGAAGTGGTAGAAACATTAGAGAAAGCAAGATTCGCTACTTCCGAACATTGAGGTAAGAGTTCAAGTACCAGATCATCAATGTACGCGGTAGTTCCCGAGCCGCCAAATCCACCCGGACCTCCCACTACTTTGAAGGCAATAAAGCGCCCTGTTCCGGTATACTGGTTAAATAAAACAGTCATATCTTCGTACGTAACCTGAAGTATATTATAAACTGCTTCAACAAGTTCGAAAGAATTGGGATCACTTGGATTCGTCATTATTCCCACAAGTAACGGATGAGTATTATCGGTTCCTCTCAACTTGAATTTTAAACGCAGCTCATCCATACCCACCGACGGGTCAATCTGCGGCAGAACAACTATGGCATAATCCGAAACACCTCCTGACACCTGGTTCATAAACAAACAGTTGGGAGAAGAAAAGTATTGGAATGGGTAAATTACAGGAGACCATGAAGTTGTTGCCATTCTTTGCCAGCATTCCGGGAAATTATCAGTGTTGTAATCTGCTCCAAAACTGTCGAAATTTTCCATTAAAGGTAAAAGCTCTCTGGTAAGCAATGGGCATATTTGATTGGTAACCGTTATCGTTTTCGAGTTATTCTCAGGCACTACGTCGCCGGCTGCATTTACGGTAACGGTTATGGTGTGTGCACCTCCTGCCGAAATGTTGGCAAGCGCAGTGAAAGTATAAGTTACTTGTTCGTTTGGAAGAATAGCTCCTTCAAAGTTTTCTGTGACCACGAAGATGTCATTAACTTCCAACGTTAGCGTAAAACCTGAAAGTGGGTTGGCGGCATTATTTTTAACCACAGCCTTTACCTGTTCATTAGTAAAGTTCATTCCTAATGTTGGCGGCGCTGTAATGGCAACAATCTCTGCATCAATAAAATTATCGGGTTCAAAAACCAAAATATCATCCAAATAATAAGAATAGCCCCGGAAAGCAATTTGTTTAACGCCTTCGGGAGCGCCGGATAGGCTAACAGAGTGTTGTGTCCATACATTGAAAACATCATCCAAAGTTTCTAATGCCACAAAAGTAGTAGGGTCGGCGGGGGTAGCCAAATAACCTACCTCGAATGTTCCTGTTGATGATCCTTTAAGTACCCATAAATTTACCTGGAAGTCTTTAATATCCATAATAAACGGCTGAGAAACCAAAGTAGCATCAGTGCCGCCGAAATACACGCATGGCGGAGAGTTATGTCCGGTATAAGGATCAAAATTAGGTGTGCTTGTTGAAACAGCGCCGTCATTATATCTTTCCCAGCACGTAGCAAATGCGGTGCCGGCGGTGTTATAGGTATCGAAATCTTCGAAATACGGGAGCTCCGTTATGATGCCACAGTCGGTACGGAAATTTATCGTTACCCAGTCGCCGTTTCCGTTACGAACCATGCAATTGGTACGTATTCTTGCATTGTAGAGCGTATTGCTTAAAAGATTGGATATGGTATATGTTTCCGTGCCTTGATCTACCATGGCAGTGTATGCAGGGTTTTCGCCCCAGTTTGCGGAATAGGCTTTCCATTCTATGAAATACTCCATCCCTATTGGACAATCTGTCCACTGGAGCACTGCAGAATTGTTGGTGATAGATGCAGAGGGCGCGTTTAAATCATTCGGCGTGTAACACAAGTTAGCATCCGGAGTTATCGTAAATAGCGTATTAAAGCGGCGGTTCATCATGCTTTGGTCTGCGCCTTCTGAATTAAAATTTATGTTTTGCCCAGCCGCCATTTTTATCCAGGCCATATTAGTAGCCGGCGTTGTTCGTTGATGCACCTGGCACCCGTTAACCCATCCCGCATTTGTCACGTCGCAACCGGCGCCATTAACAACCACCAAGAGGCTCTTTTCGCCGGAATAATGAAAGGGCTCCGAAAACGAAAAAGTACGCCATCCTGCACTCTCTGCCGATACGTTTGTCTGTTCAAAAACAACGGTGGATCCGTTAAGAAAATAGTTCATAACCATAGTGGACGCGAGGACTTCATAATCCACCTCTTTCATGGAAATTTTCATGTAACGGTTTGCATGCCAACTGGCAGGAGTAACGATCTGAAAAGCCAAACTTTGAATATCGCCGCGAAAATATTGCATGTCGGCAGGGGTATAAAGAAACGCCGCATTGTGATACCCATAATACCCCGGAATGGGTCCTTCACGGAAATTAACTTGGTTGGGCATCATGTTAATGTCGGGATCGCCAACAAGGACTTGCACATTTTGTGCTGGAACCGAAATTGCGAACAGTGTCGCAAAAAGAAAGAATAAAATTTTTTTCATTTTGTTATAGATTTTGGTTAATTTTTTATACTAAATAATAATTTAGCGAAAATATGAAATAGGATTACAAAAGCAATCTCATCAGAAAGATTTTTGCCCAAATTAATGAAATTCATAAATTTGGGCAAATTTGGTAAAAAAACTACACATTAATCTTGCTGACTGTTATGCAACGATCTTACATAAAAACCTGGGGTTACGCCGGTTATCTCTTTAAAAGCGTCGCTGAAAGAGTTTCGCGACTTAAACCCTACCTGGTTGGCAACAAATTCAACGGTATATTTTGAAGAGTCGGAATCCGAAAACAATCGCTGCGCTTCACGCACCCGATAGCTGTTTAAAAACGAATTAAAATTCTTCTTTAACACATTGTTAATGACAAAAGAAACATACTTTTGATTGGAATGTATAGAATTGGTTAATTTTTCCAACGTAAAATCAGGATTACAAATTTGGGAAGTATTTTCCATGAAAGTCAATATGGAGTTTAAGAGTTCTTTTTGGCTCTGTTCGGATAAAATCACATTAGTTCGCGATAAACCGGGTATTTCATGAATACTTTCTGGTACTTTTTTCTGAAGTTCAATAATTTGAATATTTTTTTCAAACAACGTCTTATATGCCTGACCGAGATTTCTCTTTTGAAAATAAATATACAATAATCCAATACTCACCAGCAACAAAATGAGTAGTGTAAAAAACAGAAAGACCTTTTGATACTGAATGGTGCGTTCTTTAATTTGTTGTTCTATATAAAGTTGTTCAATCTGCTGGTTTGTTTTTGAGACTTCATACGAATGTTGTAACTGACTGATTTCGCTAAATCTTTCAATGTTGAAGATAGAGTCTTTTAGATTAGCGTATTTCTCAAAAAAATATAAAGCACTTGTTTTAAGTCCTTTAGATTTTTCTATTTTAAATAATATTAAGTAATTATCTGCTAAGATTCTTAAAAAGTTGTTTTTGCCCGCAATTTCGTTAGAGAGGTTAATGTAAAACAGTGCGGAGTCGTTTTTGCCGGTTTCAAAGAATAATTTGCCTAATTGCGACAAACTTTCGGCTTCTTTTTCTATTTTGTTTTGTTTTTTCGATTCAGTTAATGCCAACTGATAGTAATGGTATGCCGAATCATAGTTTTTATCTTTTTGATAAAACAAAGCAATATCATTCAAGATGTTATTCAAATAAGCATTATTATGTAATTTACTGAGTTGCAAAGCCTTGTCTAAAAAATAGTGTGCACTGTCTGTTCTTCCGTTTTCTCCTTCAATAACGCCTATATTGTTCAATATTGCCGGAAGAATTGTGCTGTCGGAACACAAATTAAGCGATTTTAAAAAATACGATTTTGCCAAATCATATTCGTTAAACCGGTAATAAATGCTTCCAATATTGGTGTAACTTATTGATTCCTGGTCAGTATCATTAAATTTTTCGCTTAAAAGCAACGCCTTAATTTGCAATTCGTAGGCTGCGCGATAGTCGCACCTGAAAAAATGGATCGCTGCCGAACGATTACACACGATCATCACCTTTTTTTGCCGTTCATAATCAGCATCTTTAGGAGTTGTGTAAATGAGTAAGTTAAAACAAATTAAAGCGGTATCCATACTGTTTTTCTTATAATAATAGTTTGCAGTATCGAAGAGTTGTTGTGGAGAGAGTTGAATAAAGTTTGAAAACAGCTCTTTATTTTGAGATACGCCAGCCCCTGCATTTTGAGAATAACCCACTGTTTGCAAAGCAGATAAGACGAAAATAGAGAGGAATAGTTTTTTCATATTTGGAATTTAGTCATGTCGGCAAAGATAGAAAAGTTCGCTAAAAAAAATAAACCGTATTTCCATAGATGCCTAAATTGAACGATTTGACATATTTTATTATTTTCGCCCTTTATTTTTTAATCTATAGTCTTATGAAAAAGTATTTTGCAAAAAAAAGTTGCATAACACTTGCTTTAGTGTTGTGCGTTGGGATATTTGCTCAACAAAAAATTTATGCTCAACAAAAAGAAAATGCTGAAGGTATGCGTAACCTTCCCACTCAGGTGAATGTTGAATTTACCGACATGAGTGCGGTAAAAGGGTTTGAAATTAAAGCGGATTCCTATTTTAATTCGGTAACGGGCGTGGCGGGCACAGGAACTTTTAACATCGCAACAGGAACTGGCACCGGCGACGGATGGACTTGGAATGCGCCCGTTCTCACCATTCTTGATGCATCAAACGTTACGATTACAGGTCGTGCGAATCAGCCGGACAACCATCACAGGGTAGTCATTGCCGCAGGCGCTACAACACACGTTACGTTAAGCGACGCTTCTATAGTTACGGGAGAATATGTGTCAGGGGATCTTGAGCATCCAATATACTTAGACCAAGGAGCAACACTTAACCTCACCATTGAAGGAGAAAATATTATTACAGCGGGAGATTATGTTCCCGGTATATCGGTGGCTTTCGGCAGAACGATTATCATTGGAGGCACGGGAAGTTTGTCGGCAACCGGCGGTTGGACAGCCTCCGGAATTGGCGGCGGCTACGATTATTATGGACCATGTGGCACGATAACAATCAACGGTGGCACCATTTACGCTAAAGGAGGGAACAGCAGTTGGATTGGCACCGCTTCGGCCGGAATTGGTAGCGGAGCTGCATATCCGAATGGCAACATTACCATCAACGGCGGCTCAGTAATTGGAGTTCCCGGAAACGAAACAGCCAAAGGAATTGGCACCGGTGGCATTGATGAAGAAATAGGAACGCTTACCATTACAGGAAACCCGATTATTTTCACAAACGGCATTTCCGATCCAAACCCCGAAATTAAAACCGGCGGAATATTAGTTACTCGCAATGCTACCCATTGGTATGGAAACGATAATTTTACCTTAGAGTATAATACAACTGTTCCCAACACCAATCTTCTAACTATTGGCGAAGGAAAATCCATAACCATACCTGCAGGTATAACCATGATCAATCAGGGCACGATTGTAAATTATTCCGGAATTACCATTCATGGAACGTTAATCAATAACGGCTCCATTTTAAATGTAAACGCAGGAACAGTTAGCGGTACGGTTAACGGCAATGCGCCCACAACTGTTACGCCGGCCGGCAGCCATATTGATTTGAGCAATACAAATCCTTCTCGTGTAGGCGATGGGTGGGTATTTGCAAACAATGTATATGCTATTTTAGATGGCGCTGATGTTAATATTTCAGGATCCGGCCCAAGACGCGTTGAGGTTGCCCATAACGCTATGGCAAACATTGCGCTAAACAATGCCTCGATCACAGGTATTGGCGCTTATCTAACCCCGTTCTTAATTAACGCAGGCGCTGAAGTAAATCTAACCATTGAAGGGGTGAACACTTTAACTGCGGGAAGGAGTAAAGCGGGATTGCAAGTACCTGAAAGTGCAACTGTTACCATAGCCGGCACAGGCAGTTTGAAAGCAACAGGCGGAGAATATGGCGGTGCAGGTATTGGTGGCGCTTTCTGTGAGAATGCGGGTACCGTTACGGTCAACGGAGGCACTATATCAGGTATATCTATTTGGCCTGCTCATTCTTATCATAGCGGTGCGGGTATTGGTGGCGGTGGCGCCGGTATTGTCTTCTTTTCCTTTGAAGGCGCAGGAGGTTTGGGTGGCGATGTTACGGTTAACGGCGGCGTAGTTACAGGAACTGCAGAACCGGGAACAAGCGCCGGAATTGGAGGCGGAGGCGCATCAAAACACGGCGGCACACTCACTATGGAAGCTAATGGAGTAACATTTGCCTCCATATTAGAAACATACAATGGAATACAAACAGATATCAACGGCGTTGTGAATGGAATTCTTTTTGACGATATAAACGGAATTTTTTACGGAGCATCTGTTAAGATCACCGATGATCTTGAAATACCTGTATCATACAAACTCACCATACCTGCAGGGAGCACATTAATCATACCGAATGGAAAAACGCTTACGGTTAATGGTACTGTTATCAATAACGGCGAAATCATCAATTGCGGTACAATCATCGGTACCATAGAAAACAATCAGCCGGCAGATTGTGATCAGGAAACATACACCATCACTTTTTATGTGTTCGATGCGGACACCGAACTCCCTGTTCTCGATGCAGTAATCACGTTTAACGGAGAAGAATTGGAAGGATATGAAGTAGAAATAAGTGAAGGAAACTACGCATATACTGTTTTTCATCCTGATTATGAAATATATAGTGCTACTCAATATGTAAACGCATCCACAACGATCAATATCCCGCTGATAACACTGGGAATAATCGGCATTTCAACAGACAATATCGTACTCTATCCTAATCCGTTTACGAATGAGATCTATATCAGCGACCCTTCCGTGGTGAAGAGCGTTCAAATAACGAATGCAGCCGGTCGAAATGTTAAAAATTTTGTTTTCAACGGCAAATCAATTGCCACAGAAAATCTTAATAGTGGAATTTATTTCATAATATTGGAAGACTATAGTGGTGGAAAAGTGGTTAACAAAATAATTAAAAAGTAGAATAGGTTAACTATCTTATAATCAAAACACCTTTGCCTCTTTATCATAAATCACCATTTTCTTGCCTACCGGATGCACAGTAACGATGCCGGCTTGGTGTAAAACCGAAGCCAAGCCTTTTTTAAACGACATGGCGGCAACCCCCAGATAAATGTTATGGTTTTTGTATATAGGTGCGAACTTTTTAAAACGTTCTGCACGTGAAATTAAGTGTTCAATATCAATATTGTCGGGTTTTGCTTTGTACTTTACTTCAACTATGGCAATACTTTTTCCGTTAATAAAAACGATGTCAAATTCATTTCTAATATCATCAATGGAA
>WQWP01000069.1 GCA_009787485.1 Lentimicrobiaceae bacterium
TGAAGATGTATTCGGAAATGAACATAACAGTGGTTAAGCGATTGGTTATTGTGCGGTAGTTTTGCACGCGGATGACGCGGATTAAAAGGATGAACGCAGATTTTATTTAGTAGAGTCTGCGTTCTTCCTTATTCCAAACATCCCCTATCACAATAACTGCCACCGCCGCCCAAAAAGGCAGAGAAAGTTTATCGGTATCCAAAAAGTTGTTCATCAATCCGTGCACGTAATAAGAAATGAGGGCTAACGTAGCTGCAAGAGAGAGAATTTTCAACTCCTTTCGTTGTGCGGAAAGATAAGTTCTGATTCCGGTGTAAAGCACAGCAATCATTACTGCCAATACGGTGGCCAAGCCGATGAAACCGGTTTCGGCAGTAGGCCCGATAAATTCGCTGTGGGCATTCCCGCCGTCGCCGAAATTGGTGGTGATAATAGTTCTATACTCCGGCTTTTGGTAGGAAGCGTACAGGAATTGGTATGTTCCGGGCCCCCATCCCATCCACGGGCGCTCCTCAATCATACCAAAAGCGGCTCGCCAACGGTTGAGGCGCTCTACATTAGACGCATCGGTAGATATATTACTGATAGAGCGAATGTGTTCCGAAATATCGTTAGAGGAATCTTGCGAGTTGCGCTGCATCCGATATAAAATTTCATCTGAAAAACTGAAGAAAATAAAGGCAAGCAACCCGATGCCCATAATTACCCAACTCATTCTAATTCTGAGTTTTAAAATAACGAATACGCCTATTACTATTATCAAACTTAACCAGGCGGCTCTGCACATTGAGAAATAAAGTCCAACGAAAAGCAGGCATAAAAATATAAGAGAGATCAGTTTGGTATAGCCGGGTCTGTTGGGCAAAAAGAGAAATCCTATTTGCACAGGAATTAACAGTGCAATAGCGGCGCCATAGGCCGTATGGTCGTTGTAATACGGATGCATAATCCAGTGGGCGCCTCTTTCCGGAAATCCGGCAAGCGCCAGCTTAACGGTCGCAATGCAGATCACAATCGCTAAACCTGCCATGTAGCAATTCATGAAAGTAACCCATTTGGATAGATCTTTTTTGGCTAACCAAAATAACATAAAATAGCATGGCACTATAAACCAAATCTTGGAAAGAAAAAACTTAAACGAAACCAATGGTATTTCGCTGGAAACAGAGGTAATTAAGATCCATCCCAAATAAATTAATATGGCAATGGTAACGGGATGCAAGAGCACTTTCTTGTCCATTTTCCAATCTAAAAAAATGCGTATAAAAAATAGCGCAGTAATCATCACCATAATGATTTCGCTCGGAATAGACAACCCCATATTTATTTTTTCATCTTCAAAAGGCATAGACAAAGGCGTGAGGAAAGCTAGAAAATATATTAACAGGTCTAATTTAAAAAACAATAGATACAAACCAATGAATGCGACGCTTAGTAGCGGAACAATATCTTGTCCGTAGTATGTAGCCACACAATTAGCCAATATAAAAAGCAATCCACACGATATCCCGATCCATTTTTGAAGATTTTTCATCATTATTCTTCTTTTTTGTGCACAGAAATGTCTGTTTTGATTTTTTCTACGATTAATAGTACAAAAAATGTTGCCATAAATGCACCTATTGCCGAAAGAAGGGCAATAATTGATTTTTTAGGATATACCTTTTTTTCAATAGGAACTGCTTTTTCCACCACAAATTTAGTGGGCATTACTCCGTTTGCATTCATTTCTGCATTCCAAAGCAAAGATTTTAACTGTGTTTCGCGGCGAATGAGGTAAATCAATTCTTCCCGCAAAACCACACTCACGGGACCCCACTTGGTAAGTTTTTCAATCTCTTTTTGAATACGTTGCGCTCCAGCTATATTACCTTGTCCTAAAGCAGCTGCATATTGTTGTATCACACGTTCCACTTGTAAGTCGTAAATAAAAATGCCTTCATTGGCAAGCTTTTGAATAGAATCGTTCACAATAATCATTTTTGCATTAACCTCCATCATTTGACTTCGCAGCAGTTCGGCAGCAGCTATTGAACGTTCTCTATCTATCTTATTTTTAAAAGCATCCAACTTATCTACCATGGTATTGGCAATCAGCGCGGCCTTTTGCGGGTCAATATCGTCAACAGAAATAGAAATACCTCCATACTGCGTTCTTTTTATGTGAATATTATTATCCAATGCTTTATAAAGTTCACTTTTCCAAAGTTTTCGCGACATATCAATACCGTAATGTTCAATCAAATTAAATTGACGAACAAGCGTATCTTTCAAGTCTCTTGAATTTAGAATTTGAAGCAGTTGCTCGGTTTCATGCTCTTCTCCATATCTCTTTATATCATTTTTCATATCAAAGTTTTCCACCATTAAAGAGTTATACATCGGTGCAAAAACGATTGCTGTTGACCTGTACATCGGTTTAATAAACAATGTAACAGCAAACGCCAATATCCCTGATAAAAGCGTGATAATCAATAACAATTTACGCCATTTCCAAGCAAATTGAATGACGCTGAAGGCGGTTTGGTCGGGTTGGTTGTTCATAATATATTTTTAATGATTAATTTTTAATTCCAAGTTCATTCAATTGCGCCTGCGCCACTGTTGACGGTGCATCCAGCATCGTATCCCGCCCGGAGTTGTTTTTCGGGAAAGCAATAAAATCTCGAATAGATTCAGAGTCGCACAAAATCGAGCACATCCTATCAAACCCAAAGGCTATTCCGCCATGCGGCGGGCAACCATATTGAAATGCGTTTAACAGAAATCCGAATTGATGCTGCGCTTCTTCCTGTGTAAATCCCAGCACAGAGAACATTTTTTGCTGCAACTCTTTGTTATAGATACGGATAGAGCCGCCGCCAATCTCCGTTCCGTTAATCACCAGGTCGTAGGCGTTGGCGTGTACGGCACCCGGATCGGTATCCAACAAAGCAATATGTTCCGGTTTCGGCGAGGTAAACGGGTGGTGTTTAGCATAATAGCGTTGGGTTTCCTCATCCCATTCCAACAACGGAAAATCTACAACCCACAACGGTTTGTACTCGCCGGCTTTGCGCAATCCGAGTTGCTTGCCCATTTCCAAACGCAATTCACAGAGTTGTTTGCGCACTTTTTCTACCTCTCCCGACATGATCAGGATGAGGTCTCCGGCTTCAGCATTACATTTTGCTGCTACTGAGGTTAGATCTTCCGAATTGTAAAATTTGTCTATTGAAGACTTAAATGTGCCATCAGGCTGGCAAAGTAGATACACCAAACCGCCGGCGCCAATTTGAGGACGTTTCACAAAATCGGTCAGCGCATCCAACTGTTTGCGTGTGTATTGGGCGCAACCTTTTGCCACAATGCCCACTACCAATTCCGCATTGTTAAAAACGGAAAACTCGCGGTGTTTCAATTTATCGTTTAATTCCACAAATGGCATATCGAAACGAATATCCGGTTTGTCGCTGCCATAAAAACGCATCGCCTCTTCAAAAGTCATGCGCGGAATGGTGCCTATTTCAATGTGCTTAACTTTATTAAAGATGTGCTTAATTAACCCTTCAAACGTTTGCAAAATATCGTCTTGCTCTACGAACGACATTTCACAGTCAATTTGCGTAAATTCGGGCTGACGGTCGGCGCGCAAGTCCTCATCTCTAAAGCAGCGCACAATTTGAAAATAGCGGTCGTAGCCCGAGATCATCAACAGCTGCTTAAACGTTTGCGGCGATTGCGGCAGTGCGTAAAACTCTCCCGTGTTCATGCGCGAAGGCACGATAAAATCGCGCGCACCTTCCGGCGTGGATTTAATCAAAACGGGGGTCTCTATTTCCAAAAAGCCAATGTTATTCAAATAGTTCCGCACTTCAATCCCAAGATTGTGGCGAAAAATGAGGTTGTTTTTTACCGGATTGCGCCGCAAATCCAAATAGCGATATTTCATGCGCAGTTCATCTCCGCCATCCGATTCATCTTCAATGGTAAAAGGCGGTACTTCCGATTTATTCAAAACAGCCACCTCATCAACCAAAATCTCAATATCTCCGGTCGGAATATTTTTGTTTTTGCTGTAACGTTCCGCCACCACGCCTTGGGCTTGAATGACCCACTCTCTCCCAAAATGCTCGGCTGTTTTGCACAATTCGGCATTCAATTCGCTATTAAAAACCAATTGAGTAATCCCATATCGGTCGCGCAAATCAATGAATAACATCCCGCCCAACTTTCGGTTTTTCTGTATCCAACCACAAAGGGTAACTTGTTGATTTACATTATTAATTGTTAATTCTCCGCAAGTACAAGTTCTTAACATCGGTAATAATTTATTAGTAAGCGGCAAATATCCATATTTTTTTTATATTGGGTTAGATTCGTGGGATTTTTAACGTTTTATGCGTATCCATACAAAACTTTGAATGGCACAAGCCTTTCCTTAACCCAATTTTACTATATTCGCCCTTTGTTTACAAAAGCACACCATGTACCGTGTAACGAATTAATACAAAAACAATTACCATAATGAAAAACTATTTTATTTTAGCGTTCGGTGCGCTCATTTTCACCACATTTTCTTGTTCTATGAAAAAAACAGAATTAACTTCAGGCATTGATTTTGCCAATTTAGACACTACCATGAGTCCTGGGGTGGACTTTTACCGCTATGCTTGCGGCGGCTGGATGGATAGCCATCCGCTAACCGGAGAGTATGCCCGCTACGGCAGCTTCGACAAATTAGCCGAAGACAACAAAGAGCAATTGAAAGAATTAATTACCTCTATTGCAGAAAAAAAGCATGAGAAAAATTCTGTAAAACAAAAAATAGGAGATCTTTATAATTTGGGAATGGATACGGAAACTATTGAAAAACAAGGATCCGAACCTCTTCAAGCGGAATTACAAGCTATTGCTAAGATGACCTCCAAAGACCAAATTCCTGCCATGATGGCAGATATGCAGTTAACCGGCAGTTATCCGTTTTTTGGCATTTTCGGAGAAGCCGATCCTGCCAATAGCAGCATGAATGTGGCATGGATATGGCAAACCGGATTGGGCATCGGAGACAGAGATTATTATTTAGAATCTGCTACTCAGCCCATTCGAGAAGCATATCTTGAATTAATAGAGAAAATGCTTGCGCTTGCCGGATACGCAGATATGGTGGACATGCCGGGCAAAGAAAAACAATTGGCGCAAGAAGTGCTGAAATTGGAAACCGAAATGGCTAAAATCTTCATGACAAAAGAAGACCTTCGCGATCCTTATAAAACTTATAATCCGAAAACCTTAGCCGAATTTCAAGCCTTGCTTCCAAATTTTTCTGTTAAAAATTTTCTGACACCTTTACAATTAGAAAATTTGGAAAATGTAAATGTGGGACAGATTGCCTATTTAGAAGGATTAAACAACATTCTTTACAATACAAATCTGGAAACCATCAAAGCTTATTTGGCATGGAATATAATTGATCATGCTGCTTCTTTTTTAAGTGAAGATTTTGTCAATGAAGATTTTAACTTTTATGGAAAAGTGTTATCCGGAAAAGAAGAAAACAGACCGCGCTGGAAACGTGTTGTAGGTATAGTAGATGGATCGCTCGGCGAAGCGGTGGGACAAATGTATGTGGAAAAATATTTTCCGGCAGAAGCAAAAGAACGTATGTTGCATTTGGTGGACAACCTCCAATTGGCTATGGCAGACAGAATCAATAACCTAACATGGATGTCGGACGAAACGAAAGAAAAAGCGATTGATAAACTGAACAGCATGATTATCAAAATTGGCTATCCTGATATATGGAGAGACTATTCCACATTGGAAATTGATCCTGCGCTCAGCTATTATGCTAACGTGCAACGTGCCAGCCGTTTTGAAAGCGAATACCAGTTGAGTAAAATCGGAAAGCCGGTTGACCCCATGATTTGGCTCATGACTCCGCAAACCGTAAACGCTTATTACAATCCGACGACCAACGAAATTTGTTTTCCCGCCGGTATTTTGCAACCTCCGTTTTTTGATATGAAGGCAGATGATGCGGTGAATTATGGCGCCATTGGCGTAGTAATCGGACACGAAATGACCCACGGATTTGACGATCAAGGAAGAAATTACGATAAAACCGGAAATTTAAGTAACTGGTGGACAGACGAAGATGCCAAAAATTTTGATGGACGTTCCAAAATCCTGGTAGATCATTACAACCTAATTGAAGTGCTTCCCGGAACGTTTGCCAACGGCGTTTATACTTTGGGCGAAAACATTGCGGATAACGGCGGTGTAAACATCTCTTACGAAGCCCTTCAAAAAGCAAAACAAGAGGGAAGAATAAACGGTGTAATGGATGGATTTACTCCTGAGCAACGCTTTTTCATTGCATACGCCAACGTTTGGGCAGGCAATATCCGCGAGGAAGAGATGGCGCGCAGAACGAAGGAAGATCCGCACTCGCTTGGCAAATGGCGTGTAAACGGCATACTTCCGCACAGCGAAACATTTATAGAAGCATTTAACATAAAAGAGGGCGACCCCATGTGGTTAGCGCCCGAAAAGCGTGCAGATATTTGGTAACCAATAAAATATTGCATTATGATTTATTTAGATAATTCGGCAACAACTTTTCCGAAGCCCGATTCCATGTATGAATTTATGAGCGGGTTTTACAAAAAACATGGCGTTAATCCGGGAAGAACAGGCTTTGATGCAGCGATTCTAACCGAAGAGATTGTGCAAAAAACGCGCAAACTGATGACCGAACTTTTTAACGGAGGTCTCGACTTTCATCGCCTCACATTCAGCTACAACGCCAGCGATTCGTTGAATTTAATCATTCAAGGTTTGGCGGAACCTGAGGCGCACGTCATTACCACCATGTTGGAGCATAATTCGGTGTTGCGCCCTTTGTATTGTTTGCAAGAAGAAGGGAAACTGCAAGATGTTACTTATTTGCCGTTTGACCAAGCCGGCTATGTAGATCCCGAAGATTTTCGCAAAGCCATTCGTCCGAATACGAAATTTGTGGTTTGTACGCATTGTTCCAACGTGTTAGGCACCATTCAACCCTTGCACGAAATTGGGAAGATTTGCAAAGAACACGGACTTGTTTTTGTGGTGGACGGCAGTCAAGGCGCAGGTGCAACGAAGGTAGATATGCAAGCCGATAACATTGACGTATATATTTTTACGGGACATAAATGCTTAATGGGACCCACCGGCATTGGCGGCGCTTATGTGCGTGAAGGCGTGCACATTAAGCACACGCGCTATGCCGGCACCGGCGTTCGCTCTGCCTACCCGAAACATTTGGAGGAATATCCTTACCGTTTGGAATACGGAACCCTTAACTTAGTGGGGGTTGCCGGATTATACGCCGGTGTTTCCTGGGTATTGGAACAAGGCATTGAAAACCTTCACGATCGTGAGATGCAATTGTGGGAAAAACTCCGCCAGGGCATCCAAACCGTGAAAGGCGTAACCACCTATTGCGCCCATTCTCTGGAGAATAGGAATCCGGTGTTGCCCTTTAATATCAACGGTTTTGAAGCCGCTGATGTAGGCATGATGCTGGATGTGGATTACGAAATTGCTTGCCGCACCGGTTTGCAATGTGCGCCGAAAGTACATGAACATCTTGGCACACTGCCTATTCATGGCACCGTGCGTTTTAGTCTGGGGCCTTTCAATACGGAAGCGGATATTGATGCGGCGATAAAGGCGGTTACGGAAATTGCGGCAATTAAGAACTGAGAGAAGTTTAAAATCCAATAAAAAAACCGTTCATCCTAATCAAAATGAACGGTTTTTTTGTGAGCGGAAGACGGGGCTCGAACCCGCCACCTAAAGCTTGGAAGGCTTTCGCTCTACCAAATGAGCTACTTCCGCGATAATAATTTAAAATTTAAAATTTAAAATTTAATGGTTTTGAATTTTAAACCTTAAATTTTAAATTTATTTGTGGGAGGAGAAGGATTCGAACCTCCGAAGGCGTCGCCAACAGATTTACAGTCTGCCCCATTTAGCCACTCTGGAATCCTCCCATTATGTGTATGTTGAGCCGGTAGACGGATTCGAACCGCCGACCAGCTGATTACAAATCAGCTGCTCTGGCCAACTGAGCTACACCGGCAAAAGTACAATAAGTCAAAGTACGTCCCTCATTTGGGGCGGCAAAAATAGTTTTTTTTTCATTATCTCGGAAAACTAATATTATTTTTCTTAATTCGATTCCTCCGCTATAAAATCTCGATAAGCCGTTAAAACTTTTGCGCGGGAAAGAAATCCAACATAAGTTCTGTCTGCTTTAATAATTGGCAAGTTAAAGTTGCCGGTACGTTCAAATTTTGCAAGCACCGTTTTTGTAGAATCGGTCTCATACACAAACTCTTCAGGCTCAATCATTAAGTCTTCCACAAAAAGTGTGTCGTATTTACTTTGGTCGAAAATAGTTTCTCGATGGTAATCCATCACCAATAATCCGACAAATTTTCGTTGGTCGTCAACCACTACAAAAAGATTGCGGACAGATTTGGCAATGAGATGCGTATATTCTCTTAAAGTACTGTGAATGGAAATGGTAGCAATATCGTGATCCATTAAAGTATGCCAATCCACTTTTCTCATGGCAAAAAAGTCTTTGTTGTGGGTTTTCAGTTCTCCTTTTTCAGCCAATTGTTTTCCATATAATGAATATTTTTCAATCGGAGAAACAATGAGGTAAGATATTGAAGATGTTATCATTAACGGAATGAGTAATGAGTAACCGATAGATAATTCGGCCGTCAGAAAAATTGCCGTAAGCGGGGTCAGCATCACGCCGGACATAATGCCTGCCATGCCGGCTAAAATAAAATGAAAATAAGGAAGTTGCAGTCCAAAAAACACGTTTAAACAATGCGAAACAAAAAAACCGCAAAAGCCGCCGATAAATAATGCCGGCGCAAACGTTCCGCCCACTCCGCCCGATGCGGTAGTAATGGAGGTGGCAATCACTTTCAATAAGATAATCGCCAAAATTAATCCTAAAAACAATAAAGGTATGTGAGTGAAATGAGAAAGCGGCGAGCCTTTGAAAATTAATTCCGGCGCATTGGAAGATAGAATTTCATTAATATAAATATAACCTTCTCCGTAAAACATTGGGAAAAAGAATATTAACCCTCCGAGCAACAGTCCGCCTAAAATTCCTTTTAAATATTTGCGCTTTATTTTTGAAAACCATTTTTCAATGGTTCTCAATGTTCTTAAAAAATAGAGGGAAATGAATGCTGTAAAAATACCAAGTATCAGATAATAAGGTACATTTTTAACATTAAATGCGTCTGCGGTAACGGTCGTAAACAGCACGCCATGTCCCATAAAAAGGATGGAAAGCACAATGCCCGTAGCCGCCGAAATCATGAGCGGCAACACGGTAGCTGCCGTAAAATCTATCATTAACAGCTCTATCGCAAAAACGAGTGCGGCGATAGGCGCCTTAAAAACGGCAGCAAAGGCGGCGGTGCACCCGCAAGCCAACAGCAAAACAGTATTTTTAGGGCTCATCTTGAAGTATTGCGCCAAATTAGACCCGATTGCCGAACCGGTAAGCACCATGGGCGCCTCCAGGCCGACCGATCCGCCGAAACCCACCGTGATAGAGCTCGCCACCATGGAAGAATACATGTTGTGCGATTTCAGTTTGCCGTTATCTTTACTTATCGCACTCAGCACTTTACTTACGCCGTGGCTCAAATCATCTTTCACCACACGTGTTACAAAAAGAATAGTAATAATAATGCCCAGCAAAGGAAAAGCCAGGTAGAGGTAATTGTGTTCGGCATCGGGAAACGCGTTCGACAAAAAAGAAGCCGTAAAATGCAGTAAATTCTTGATGATGATGGCTGCGGTAGCCCCAAATACACCGGTAAAAAAACTCAATAACAACACCGTATTGCTGATCCCCAATTGCTGCTTGCAGTAGCGGCGCAGTTTGGAAAAGTAGGACACGAAATAACGGAATGGGCGAGTTGTCACTTTCAATGTAGTTTTTCTTTTAATTTTTCAACCAAAAAACCTTGCAGAAAATGAGTTTCTGTAACTTTTGAGTTCAAATTTTGATTGATAACGTATTTTTCCTGAATGTTGTTTTCTGCACAAAAATTTTCCAATGCTAAGAGCCGTACCGGTTTCTGAAAGATTTTATACTTACACTCAATGGCTTTCAGTGAGAATAGGTTATTGTAAATAAAATCAACTTCTGTTCCATCTGTTGTGCGAAAGAACTGAATTTGTGTGCTATTGCTTTTATGTTTCCATAGTTCCAAAAAAACAGCATTTTCAAAAATGGCGCCATTATCATTTCGTAATGAAATGGAATTAAAATTGTTAGCCAAACGATTTCGCAATCCGGTATCGCAAAAATAGAGTTTTTGCATTTTCGTAATTGCTTTTCTTTGGTTTCCCTGAAATGGAGAAATCATCTTAATAATATACATTTGTTCTAATAAAAACAGGAAGTTTTCACACGTTTTGTAAGTGAGCCCGCTCTCTCTGCTCAATTTGTTTATATTCAGCAAATTTCCTATTTGTAACGCCAACAATTGAATCAATTTATTAAAACCTACAACTTGCTCATTTGCAATATAGTTGCGAATATCTTTCAACAAATAAGTTTGATAAATATCGTTTAATATTTCTATTTTTTCCGGATACGATTTTACTAAAGCGGCTCTAGGCAATCCGCCAAAAATCAAAAATTCGGCAAACAGTTGTTCAATGGGCGCAGTTAAAGCAGAAGAAGCAGTGTTTTCGTTTAAAGATAGATACAGTTGGTGTAAATTTGGGTCGGAAAACTGCAAATATTCTTCAAATGAGAGCGATAAAACTTCAATAATGCGCGCACGTCCCGCTAACGATTCTTCCACTTTTTGCAAAATATCTAAACTTGAACTGCCTGAACAAAGAATTTTTAATTGATTATTTTTATCTGTTAACAATTTTAGCAAGGTAGAAATTCCATCAATATATTGAAACTCATCAATTAACAGGGAACCGTCTAACTCTTCGTTTAAATATACTTTTAAGTAATTTTCTATGGTGGACGGTTTATCAAAAAGCGCAGCAGTTTCAACATCCTGTCCATTTAAAGACACTACTTTTTTTTGAAAATCAATGGATTGCATGATTGAAGTTTTTCCAACCTGCCTGGCTCCAATTAAAACTACAATAGGAACTGCTTGAAGCGCTTTTTCAATTTTTGCAATGTAGGATGTTCTTTTATACATCTCGATAATTTTGCGCGAAAATACAAAAAACTCTCGATAATTTTATCCAGTTGGAAAAAAAAATCGAGAATTTTATTTGAAATTTCTCGTGTTCATTACAATAATTACAATACATGGGTCTATTTTCTGTAAAAAACGCAAAACACCATCCGTATTTTTGACATCCGTCGGCAAATTAATGACATGTTTGGCAGCAAAAACCGCATTAGGATACAACTCCGGATGTAACTGCCACTGCTCAAAATCTTTTTGAACAGGATGAATAGGGCTGTTAAACCACTCTCCCAATGCAATGTTGTCTTTTTCAGCTAAACGAAAAATTTCATCTCGATTTTCTACCAACAATGGATATTTTAAGAATGAATGATTTTCAAATAAAGATACCGAAACATGATTTTTATTACAATTTTTCAAATACTCAGTATAAATTTGAGCGTTTCTTTGCCGTTGACTTAAGCCAACGGTAATAGATTGAATATTTTGTATCCCTTTTTTCATCTGAGTTTCAGATAGTTTCATAAAATAATTAGGCGGCATAACCACAGAAGATATCTCTCCTCCCGAAGAAGACCCTAAAACCAAATTATTTCTACTTAAAAAGCGATAAAATTTAACCAAATGCCAATAAATATGCTTATTCAACAATTTTTCTCTGACAAAATAAAGAAGTTGCAAAAAAACACGCTGTTGTAGTGAAGGTGTAATTAAATCTTGATTTACTTTTTGAATGGGTTCAAGTAGTTTTAAATTGTTAATCAGTGCAAAGCCTCCAATTCCGGTGGAGAAAGGCTTGTTCCATTGAGTAGAGTAAAAAGCGGCATCGCAATAGGAGCCATTAGGTTTTTGGTTGTAATAACCTCCGAAGCCGTGTGTGCAGTCTTCTATCGTAAAAATATTTTGCGCTTTGGCAAATGATGTAATTTCTTCAATATCAGAACTTAATCCGAATGTATTTTGGCAAATAATAACTTTCGTACTAAGGGTAATAGCTTTTTTAATATTTTCAAAAGAAGGGTTAAAAGTTTCAATATCAATATCTACATAAACA
>WQWP01000070.1 GCA_009787485.1 Lentimicrobiaceae bacterium
AATTTCAATTTTTGATGGTTAAAAATGAGGGAGGTTACTTTTTAAAAATGCTAATTTTTGAATGTAAGCAATTGAATCACAATGGCAAAAAACTAAAATTAGATTTTAATCGGACAATAGTGAAAATTTTATACAAAATGATGAACTAATCAAAATCCGGTCTTTTCCGATCCTTCCTATTTTCGTCGCACCCGCTGGAATCGCCTGTATAAGCTGCCGGTATGGTGAAATTATAGCCTGGGTATTTATCGGGTTCCGACACTATTTTTTTATAGGGAAGTTCGGGGTCTTCGTAGCATTTTTGCAGAAATTGTGCAAATACGGGCATTGCGGTGCGCGCGCCCTGCCCCAGCGCCAACGTGCGAAAATGCGCGGATCTATCTTCGCAGCCCACCCAAACGCCGGCGGTGAGCACAGGGGTGTAGCCCACAAACCATCCATCTGAGTGATTATCAGTGGTTCCCGTTTTTCCGGAAAGTGGAAAAGAGAATTTGTATTGCGTTCGAAGACGAATACCGGTACCGTATTCTACCACGCCTTGCATCAGTTTTGCCATTTTAAAAGCGGTAACCTGATCCATCGCTTCGTTGGTTTTGGGCACATATTTGTATATGGTGCTGCCGTTGTTGTCGCAAATTCTTGTTAAAAAAGTGGGCTCAATATACACGCCCTGGTTGGGAAAACAATTCATGGCGCCCACTTGTTCATAAAGCGACATCTCGCACGCTCCCAAGCAAATAGAAGGCACGGCGGGTATGCTGGAGGTAACCCCCATGTTGCGCACCAATTGAATAACGGCTTGCGGACCAAACTGTTTCATTAAAAATGCAGAAATATAGTTGAGCGACATGGCGAGCGCTTCGCTCAGCGGAAGCATCATGCCGTTTTTGTGATCGCTGGAGTTTCGCGGCGTCCACGTGGTGCCTTCCGGCAATTGAAAAGTAACCGGCACATTCGGTACCATAGTGCAAGGCGAATATTCTCCCGATTGCAACGCCACCGCATACACATAAGGCTTAAACGTGGAACCCACCTGACGTTTTGATAGTTTTACATGGTCGAACTGGAAGTGTTGATAATTTACTCCGCCCACGTATGCCTTCACATAACCGGTGTGCACGTCCATGGCCATCATGCCGCAGTGCAAAAAGGACTTCATGTAGCGAATGGAATCCATCGGCGTCATCACCGTGTCTATCATACCTTTATCCCATGTTAAAATTTTCATGGGCACTTTTGTGGTGAATGCTTTTTTAATTTCTTCATCGGTAGCGCCCGCGTCTTTCATTAACATATAACGCTCTGTACGTCTCATGGCGCTATTTAAAATGCGTTGCGTTTCCTCGTGCGAGATATTGCTGAAAGGTGCATTTTTTTGTCCTTTAATATGTCTGAAAAACAAAGGTTGCAAATAGTCGCACACATGGTCTTGAACCGCTTTTTCGGCATGTTTTTGCATGCGCGAATCAATGGTGGTGTAAATTTTCAAACCATCTTTATAAATATCGTAATGAGTGCCGTCGGGTTTTGGGTTTTTCCGGCACCAGTCTGTTAACCATAACCGCAGGTATTCTCTGAAGTAAGTGGCGCTGCCGGTGGCATGGTGTTGCATGGCAAAATGCGACAAATCGATAGGCAACTCCTGAATAGAATCGCGTTCATCTTTAAGGAGATAATCGTATTTGTAAAGTTGATTGATTACCGTATTTCTGCGATGCAACGAAGCGGTAGGGTTTCGTCGTGGGCTGTATCGGGTAGGTGCTTTCAACATGCCTACCAACAAAGCCGATTCTTCCACATTTAAGTCTAAAGGCGTTTTGTTGAAATAAGTAGCGGCTGCCGATTTGATTCCCATGGAGTTATTGCCGAAATCCACGGTATTCAGATACATGGCTAAAATTTCGTTTTTCGAGTATTCGCGCTCTAATTTTATGGCGACCACCCATTCTTTCAATTTGGTAAATACCGTTTTTAATTTGCCGGCATCCGGATCGCGCGGAAACAGGTTTTTTGCCAACTGCTGTGTAATCGTGCTTCCGCCGCCTTTGTTAGAACGGGTAATTACGCCGGCAAACACACGCATCAATGCCCGGATGTCAATCCCTGAGTGTTTTTCAAAACGAGCATCTTCGGTGGCTTTCAAGGCGTTGATGAGGTGTGGAGAAAGTTCATCGTGTTTGCAGGGAGAACGGTTTTCTAAGTAATATTTTCCCAGCAACTCCCCATCAGAAGAATAGACCTCTGTGGCTAAGTTAGTTCGCGGGTTTTCCAATTCGGAAAACGAAGGCATAAACCCCAACCGGCCGGTTGATATTAGCGTAAACAAGATGATTAGCGTTAATAATCCGCAGCTAAACAATATCCACAATGGTTTAATCCACTTGGATTTAACGGTTTCTTTTTGGGCTTTTTTCTTTTTGGGAGATGAAGAATTGTACATTTATTTTTTGATGGTCTTTTTGGTGCGCAAATAAAAGATTTTATTTTTGTAAATGAATAACGGAAAAAGGGGGAATATGGTATATCGCATACCTACGGCATGCATGGGTTTGTTGTGGCAATCTTTTTTCTACCGATATGTAATCCCTAACGGGATTGTGCTTCGCTTGGTATCAGAGTTTTACTAAATGATCTCAACCCGTTTTTACCCACTTGTGTATAATTAGAAGAATTTTACGTTAATTTGCAGTAATGTTTTTTAAAATAGAAACAAATTTTATAATAAAAAGAATATGAAAAAAAACATACCATTTATCGCATTAATTCTGTTACTCTTGTTGCATGCGAAAGCGCAGGAACTCCCATCTTTCTATCCATTCAAAGGATTTAATGTAGGCATTACTGTAATTGAAAAAAAATAATGAAAAAAGGGTTGTTCTTTTATGTCCTTGTTTTATACGTGTTTCCTGTTTACGCGCAATTAGATACAATGTTTAATAAGGCTGAAATTAGCATTGATGATAAAAAACTGTTCATTATAGGAGAGCACCACCATATCCAAGAATTTTACGATGTGAATTATGGCATGATAAAGCATATTATCTTACATCATCCTAAAATTAATAATTTTCAATTGTTGATAGAAAACGGTCCCTGCTTGAATTATTATTTGGATAAATTGATATTGGAAAACGATAGTGTGAGCTTAAAAGATTTTTTAATGCATCATTCTCATCGAGTTCAGGATACATTATCCCCTATGAATCAAGCACGTTATGATTTTTATATGAAATTCTACTATCTGTCGAAATCATTAAATGGAAAAACGCTTCGTTTCAACTGCTATGATAATACTTTTATATTACGCTCCTTGGTGTTTACTACATTAGATATATTGAAGAAATATCCTATTGCAGATACCTTGTTTTTATCTCAAATATCCTTTTTAGACTCTCTTTTGCAAAGAAAAAATTTGGATCGTGATTTTTTCGCTTTTCATCAACATGCAGGTACATATTTTACAGAAAATGAAGATATGTTGAAGAATATGCTTACTGTTACCGATTATGTTTACCTCTCTGAAATGATGAAACGTTCGCCACATTTTGTCAACAATCCCTTAGATCTCCAACAAAATGTTACGCAAGAACGTGAAAACATGATGTATGAACAGATCAACAATAGTTATAATGACAGTACTTTCTTTTTTTGCATTATTGGCGCAGCACATATTTACAAACCTTATCGCAAGAAAGATTCAAAAAATCAATGTAAAAATAATTGCACAGCAGCAATAGATGTTAAAATAATAGAAATGTTGGAGACTTACAAAACGTCGCATTTTAAAAATAAGATTATTCTTTGTAATTTAGTTCCATTAGTTAAAAAAATAAGGAATGAATTTCTAAACAAAATATTTAATATCACCGGATATTATCCGCCTGCCCTTCAAAAATATAATGAATATTTTAATAGTTTACTTACAGATAATATTACGTTTATTGATATGCACAAAACCCAAATTAAACGTGCATACAAAGTAACAGATTATATGATTGTGGTAAAAGAGGCAAATAGTTTGCAATAAAAAACGTATAAAAATAAATAAAACGAAGGCGCAAGTTTTTTCTCTTTGCGCCTTCGCTTCATCCCGTTAGGGATGTAATATCGGTAGAAACGGGCGATAACGGCGATAATTTGCATGCCGTTAGGTATGCAACCATAATTTGATTGGGTCGCATACCTAACGGTGTGATGCCGGAGCAACCACAAAAACACCGCAGGTGTTCAATGTGAATAACCCCGTGCAAGGCGATAGCCGCAGCTCGGGGTACGAAACGCCTCCCTGCCCTCTTGAACTCCGTAGGAGTTCAACGCTTGCCCGCCTCTTGTTGTGCTCCATACGGAGCACAGAGTTAACACGTTGCATTATTTACCCCGAGCTGCGGCTGTCGCCTTGCACGGGGTTATTCACATTAAACGCCTGCGGCGTTGGCAGTCGTTGCAATAATATTTTATCTACAGAAGCCTCAAATCGGGAATAACGTGAGCAATTTCGATAAAATCTTTGTCGTTATGAAGCAATAAAAGATTATTATCTATGGCAATTTGCGCAATAATTAGATCCATTGTGCTTCGTAGTGTGATTCCCATTTTTCTACATTTTTTAACCGCGCATTGCTTTGTAATCATAATCTTTTCTGAAACTGATTTTTCCTTTCAAATCTTTCAGTGGCTTTTTATTTCTATCGGAAATAAAGTCTTCTAAAACCTTATCGGACAATGTGATTTTTTTTTGACGAGTTGTTTTTTCAATTGTAGCTTCCATAATTCTATATTATTTTTTTTGATGAAGATACTTTATCTTTTTAAACGAAAAATAAAAAAAATATTGCATAAATGAGCCCATGTCTTTTCTTACCGCTCCAACGGCACCCTAAACGAAACCTTAAACGCAAAATTGTCAATCGTCTTATACTGAGGCTTCGGAAGATAATACGCCCCGTAGCGGACAAATGCGCCTACCCCAAACGAAAGCAAACCTTTAATAACCAATAAATCTCCAATCATCAACCCCGATTCGAAATAGCCTTTTTCCATTGTTTTGAAATTGATGCCGATGTGTGATTCGGGCGAGCGAAGTCCGCCAAAACCAATACCTTGGCAAAAGATGATGCGCGGTGAAAACTTCTTGTTTTGCGTCATCCTTCCAAAATTATGGCGGATGAAAAGCGTTGCATATTTATCCGAAAGAAACTCATCGGGTCGCATGGTGCCGAAGTGATCCGCTCCATATAATCCAATGGGAAAATAACCCGCCCGTTGGTTGAGCAATAACGGAGCCGGCAACGGGCGATCTATGTACCCTGCAAATAGCGTTAAATTGGTAAAACCTAATATTTTCCAATTTTTTCTGTAGAGCATTTTTAAGTCTATTCTGTTATAGTTAAAATTGCTGTTAATCATGCCCTTAAATCCTCTGGTATATTGAATGATAAACACCGGATAAGGCGAAACGGAATAGAAGTAATGTTTGCCGGTGCCCCAAAAACGCTCTTTAAATGCCAGCCGCGCCCCCACTTTTACATGAAAATCATCGAAAGCATAAGGAGCAGGTGTTTCATCTACAAAAGGTTGTTGAAAGCTATAATCGAAAATGGTTTTATTGGCGCTGTAAAAGGTAGAAAGGTAGCCGGTAAGCCAGCGGGTTAATTTGCTTTGCGCCGTAACGCCCAGCGCATGGCTGCGGTAAAACCGTTGAAATAGCCACGTTCTGTAAAACTCTCCCGAAAACAGCGTGTAGTCTCTGTCGAAAAAAGCAGTGCCGCCGCTTTCCATCAAATTGGAGTAATATTGAAGAGCTATCCTGAAATCTCTGGAGCGCATGACATTAAAGCCAATTTCGCCGCCCCATTTCCAAGTTTTATCTTTGAAGCCGTAGCCGAAAAAACCGCCGAAATTCACTACTTTACTCAAACGGTCGTTGGTATAAACGCCCAATCCCAAACGCGCAATTTCTACGGAGTTGAAATGAAGAATTTGCTCAAGATCAACATTAATGAAGGAAATTGGAACTTTTCCCGTAATCAATATTTGGAGAGATTCTAACCTTCTGTCGAATTTGTATTCCTTTGACAACGAGTCCATAAAGCCTAATGTATTCGATTCTTTTTCTGTTAAAGCCGTTGGGCGGTAAGCTTCCAATATTTTTTCCTGTGTTGCCTCATTTTCAAGATCATCCTCAATATCCACCAACCCGATGTCACGGTGCCGCACGCGCGTTTCATAATCGATATCGGTAATTCTTTTTTCAAAAAGAAGCACGACTTTCATGCGCGAAGCCTCATCTACTTCTACTCTTATAGGTCCAATTGCAATGCTGAAGAACTCCACCCGTGAAGACATGTTTTTTAAAAAATAGACCCCATTCGATTGTTTTTCAAATTCTTGTGTCAAATCGAATGAAAAACCGAGCGCTTTATCAAATGGTGAGACCTCTATTTTGGTAAACGCGTAGTTTTGGGAAGTAATCCATAATCTTCCTGTAAGCGACTTAAAATGTGCGCCTTCTTTGGGCTGAAAAGAAATAACAAACAGTGTGTCGTTTTCCCGAGCGGTTTTTTCTTCCAGACGAAAATCGTAAATAGACAGGGCGCCTTTTGAAAGCGGGCTAACGTAAACACCCTCAAGGATACTTACCTCATCGCTATGATAAAAATTTATTTTTTGCAATTTTGCCAAAAAAATAGAGGCAATCGGATCTTTTAATCCTGCGGTACGATGGGCGATTACCTTTTCATAAGTCGTGGCAGGTCTTCTAAAATAATTTTTGGTAACCGTTTCCATAAAAAACATGTGGTGCGCGTCAAAAAACTCTACCATTTCTACATAATTTGAATCTTTTTTGGTAAGCGGAGCCGCATCAATATCTAAGGAATCTGTTAAATGCAAGGCTCTGCTTAACAACGCGCTGTCTCTGTCAATATCGCCTGTAACAATCATTTTTTGATACGAAGTATAGGTAAAAAAATCGCTCGCAAATTGTCCGTTTGCATTTCTATTTTGAATCACTCTTTTCATGATAGGAATGGCCGGATTGTATTTCGTTTTGATCTCTACTTCATGTAGTTGTCCTCGCAATGTATCTAATGTTTGTGAATAGGTCACAAAAAAAAACGGATGTAAAAAAAGCAGAAAAGCAAATATTTTTTTCAACATATTAACAAAGACCTGCAAAAATATCATTATTCGCTTATTTTTGGCAAAAATTTCAATAAGGCACACTCTTTTTTTAATATATGGCAAACGAGCATCTTACAGCGAAACGCACCGATCAAAAAATAAATTACAATACGTTGGAATCCACTTTGGGGGTTACCGGCAAGCTTACCCCGCAAGCATTAGACTTTGAAATGGCAGTCTTGGGCGCCATTTTGATAAATACGGATGCCGTAGGGCAAGTGGTGGATTTTCTTTCCCCCAGAATGTTTTACAAAGAAGCGCATTTTCATATTTATAAATCTATTGTGGAGCTCTTTAATAAATCGGAACCGATTGATTTATTGACGGTAACGGCGCATTTAAGAAAAGACAAGTTGTTAGAATTTGTGGGCGGTCCCTCATATCTGGCTTCCTTAACCAACCGCGTGGCTTCTTCCGCAAATATTGAGTACCACGCCCGTATCGTGATGGAAAAGTTCGTGTTGCGCGAGTTGATTAATAATTGTAATATTATTATTAAAGACGCTTACGAGGATTCGAAAGATGTGTTGCAATTGTTAGACAAAGCCGAAACCAATCTCTTTGGCATCATTCAGGAAAATTTCAAACGCGACAGTAAAGAATTGAACATCGTGATGAAGAAGGCATTAGAGGAGTTGATGGCGATGAAAGATTCTGAGGATAAGTTTCATGGCGTTCCTTGCGGCATTCGGGCGATTGACGAAAAAACGGGCGGCTGGCAAAAATCGGATCTCATTATCATTGCGGCGCGTCCGGGTATGGGTAAAACATCGTTCGTGCTTTCTATTGCGCGAAATGCTTCTATTGACTATAAACGCCCCGTTGCATTGTTCTCATTAGAAATGTCTTCCACGCAATTGGTGCACCGTTTGTTTTCCATTGAAACCGGAATCCCCTCCGAGAAAATAGCGAAGGGTAAACTTTCCGACGATGAATGGCTAATATTAACCAACAAATTAGGTCCCCTTAATAGCGCAAATTTGATTATTGATGACACGCCGGCGTTGTCGGTTTTCGATTTAAGAGCGAAATGCAGAAGATTAAAACATCAGCATGATATTCAATTGATTATTGTGGATTATTTGCAATTGATGCAAGGCAGTGTAGAAACCGACAAAGGCAAAGGCAACCGCGAGCAGGAAATCAGTTACATCTCCCGTTCTTTAAAAGCGTTGGCAAAAGATTTGAACGTTCCGGTCATTGCCTTGTCGCAGCTTTCGCGGGAAGTGGAAAAGCGCTCCGCTTCCAAGCGTCCGCAGCTGTCCGACTTGCGCGAGTCGGGCTCCATTGAGCAAGACGCCGACTTGGTAATGTTCATCTACCGCCCTGAATATTACGGATTAACAACATTTGAGGACGAGGACGTACCTTCGCAAGGTTTAGCCGATATTATGATCCAAAAAAACCGGCACGGACCTACCGATAATATCCGCATCCGCTTCCAAAGCCAATACACAAGATTTACCGATCTTGACTTTGGAATGAGCGGCGATTCGTCATTCATGGGCATTACTCCCAACCAAAGTTTCGATATTATAGACTCCAGCATGAATGATGATTATCCGGATGATAATCAATCGGGGAATCCGTTGACGGAAGGGATTCCGTATTAAGATTTATCTACATGCTTTTTCCACCCCCTTAATCCCCCGCCAGCGGGGGAGAATCCGCCCACCAGCCCTCGCATTGTGTGAAGAGATTTTTGGGTGTCTTTCGCACAAAACAGGAAGGCAGTGAAAAAAACGCAAATACCTAGTACAATTACTGGTAAATTTCCCAAAAACCCCGTATAATTACTGGTAAATCTTATTATTATTTCCCCTAATTTTGCCGCGCGATTTTTATCTATTATACTATTTGTTACTTTATAAATAATACAACATACTAATGTGCAACAATTTACTAATCACTATCCACTAAAAAAACTATTAACCAAAATATAATATTATGAAAAAGACTCTTTATTTTTTAACAGCAATCATGCTATTAAGCGTAACAAGCGCGTTGGCACAGCCCTATCCGAAAATTTGTCCGGATGATAAATATGACAATGTCAATAATCTTACTTACAATGTGGTAGAATTAGAGGGCCTGTGTTGGACAAAAGAGAACCTGCGCGGCACCCTGTATGCACACGGCGGCGATATACCGTTTGCCAAAACATATATTTACATGGGAGTTCCAATGGATTCGGAAATATTCGGTTTATTATACACTTGGTACTCTGCCACCGGCGTTCTTGAGGATTTTACTGCTGAAATAACCTGCAATATGCAGGGAATTTGTCCAATGGGTTGGCGGCTTCCCACTCAAGCCGAGTGGCACACGTTGCGAGCCTATTCTGCCCAACAATTAATGAGCTCGGAGCACTGGCTTGATTTCCCGGGCGATGGCAAAGAAGAATCCGGCTTCAGCGCCATTCCGGCAGGCTGGTACAACAGTACCTTAAACAGATATCAAGACTTGTATGGCTTTGCCGGTTGGTGGGCAAGCAATACCCCCGCCGGAGATAACGCCTACTACTTTTACTTGACCTATTATTGTGATGAACTCAGGAGCGATTTAACGAATAAGATGAATGCGATGAGCGTGCGCTGCGTAATGTGCCCCGATTATGAAATTACAGGCTACACACCCGCCTCGAAAGAAGTGAACATCATAGGGGCTGCGCCACTAACAACCACACTCACGGTAACCCCCAATACTGATCCAAAGCTCTTTACTTATCAATGGTACAACAGTTTGGGAATTATTGACGGAGCAACCGCCCAAAGTTACGTAGCAAGTGTTTCAGACACATACTATTGCGTGCTGTCTCCCACTTCCGGCTGTCCCGAAATTATTTCTGAGGACTTTACGGTAAGCATCATCACCATTAACTTAACATCTGCCGGCACGGAAAACAGAGAGCCTTGTATAAACACGCTGCTTGCCCCTATTACTTTTGCCGTTATCGGCGCTACCGGCGCTTCTGTTTCCGATTTGCCCGACGATGTAAGCTACACCTTCTCTGCCAACACGCTCACTATCAGCGGAACAGCTACAGAGCTCGGCGTATTTAATTATGCGGTAACACTAACCGACGGCATTAACAACAGCGGCGTTGGCGCTACCGGAACAATTACGGTAACACCGGATATGATTGCAGGCGATGCTTCTTCCACACCAGCACTGGGCGTAGGCACGGTGCTAACCGCTATTACCCATGCCACTACCGGAGCTACCGGCATTGGCGCTGCCACCGATTTGCCAACAGGCGTTTCAGCAACTTGGGCAGACAATACCATCACCATTAGCGGTACACCTACCGCGTTGGGTATTTTTAACTATACCATTCCATTAACCGGCGGCTGTGGCACGGCAAATGCCACCGGTACGATTACCGTAGCGCCAATGGATGAACTTTCTTCCTATAATGGCGTACCCTGTGGCGCCTTCATTGCCCCCGGCGAATGGAGAACGTTTATGTGCCGCAATTTGGGCGCTGATCCTACTGCAGATCCTTTTATCCCTTCTTTTGCTATAAACGGCGATTATTACCAATGGGGACAACCCACGCCTGCGGGTACCCGCGATGGTATTATCGGCACATGGGGCGATACTTATAATGTATCACTTTTTTACGGCGATAACAACAGTGCCAATACAGACGCAAAAGTAAAAAGCGCCACCGATCCCTGCCCTGCGGGTTACCGTGTACCTACTTACGATGAATGGCAGGGTGTGTGTAACACGACCCTTAATCCCAGAACCAACCATGGTACTTGGAGTTTAGGTGAATGGAGCGGCGCTAAGTTTGGCGACAACCTCTTTTTGCCTGCTGCCGGCTACCGCTACGCCATCGCTGGCGCGCTGGACGACGTTGGTACGGCCGGCAGCTATTGGAGCTCGCTGAGGGGCGCTTACAACATGTACTTCAACAGCACAGTCGCACGCGTGAACAGCAGCAGCCGTGCAAACGGGCAGACGGTACGCTGTATCGCCGACCCCACCCTCCTTAACTTAGGCGCCTGCTCCTTAACCTCCGGCGATGAAAACCTCGCCGTGTGTCAGGGCACTGCTATTACGAATATTGTTTATGCTATTACGGACGCTACCGATGCTTCGGTTGTTGGCTTGCCAACAGGGGTAACGGGCGCTTATGTCGGCGGTAACGTTACCATTAGCGGAACGCCTACCGTAACAGGAACTTTTAATTATACGGTGAAACTGAGTGATGGGACGAATTGGGAGGGATGTACGAGTGGGACGATAACGGTAAGTATTCCTTGCGCTGCCGGTACTTTCCCTGCTACTGTCGGATCATCATTTGTGGATATTACTGTTGATGTGGATATGATTGGTAGTATTCCTGTGGGTTCTACCTCGCCAACCACCACTACAACGCTTCGTTTCCTCACTTACAATTTAGGCGCCAATCCTGCCATAAGTGTGAAAGACCAGATGAGATATTTTCCTGTTGACCCTCAAGACATCACTGTTTATGGCGGTTTCTATCAATGGGGTCGTAAAAATATTGACCATACCTTCCGTTGTAACCCTGATCCGGATGTTGCTACAGATCCGCGTTTTACGCAAACCATTGTAACCGACCTTTCGAACGATCCGGGGCAATTTGTTTATGGTGGTCCAGGATCTCCCATTGCCGGTAATTCTTACAATTGGTACACGCACACTGCCGCCAGTTCTCTTTGGGGCAACGGGGGCGGTTTGGCTACTCAGGCTAATACTACTTATACTGCCGGTCAAAATACAGAGAATCCGTGTCCTGCCGGCTACCGTGTTCCTACGCAGCACGAATGGGCATTGTTGGGTCAAGAGGGTGGCAGTTCTGCAACTACAACCGATGATAGCTTTGTTACTACCGGTAATATTGCTACACTTGCACGCAGTGGTTTATATTGGGTAAAGGTTGTTAGCGGACGTGCGAGCTTCGCATTTACTACCACAGGCAATCCTATGTGCGGTTATGCCCTGTATAATAAAACGGAGTGGGAAGGCGCCGCTACCGGTTATCAAGACGGGTCTCTTGACTTGTTCGATGCTGC
>WQWP01000071.1 GCA_009787485.1 Lentimicrobiaceae bacterium
ATAGGTTTTTCCCGTGCCGATTCCGCCGGTAAGGGCAATCTTAGTCTTTTTTTGCGGGCGCATTCGGATCTACCGCTACGGCTGCTTTTTCTATTCTAAGTTTTGTGCCGTCTTCTACTTCAATGATGAAAGTAGTTTCCTGTACATCGGTAATTTTACCGTGAATGCCGCCGATGGTAACGATTTTATCGCCACGTTTCAGCTCGTTGCGGTAACTTTGCATCTGTTTTTGTTTCTTTTGTTGCGGGCGAATCATAAAGAAATAGAATACCAAGATAATGGCGCCCAACATGAGTAACATGCTCATTCCGCCACCGCCACCGCCTTCGCCTTCAGTGTTTGGAGAGGCGAGTAATAAAAATTGTAGAAAGTTCATAATGTTTTGGTTTATTAGGTTTGAAGATTTTAATTTAAAGATTTAAAAATTTAAAGATTTAAAATTTAAAAGGTTTTAAATTTTAAATTTTTAAATTGTTGATTATCTATGGGCTTACAACTTTTGCATTGACCGTCAGCACCGTTTGTGCCGGATAGGTATTTGCGGTAACTACTAAATAACTAATTACATCGCCGCTTTTGAGCTTTGAATCGAAAGTAACTTTAATTTCTCCTTTCTCTCCGGGTTTAATCGGCGCTCTCGGAGGTATGGAAGTGGTGCATCCACACGAAGCCTCCACGCCGGAAATAAGCAAGCTCGATTTTCCAACATTCTTAAAATGAAAAGTATAGCTTAGCCGTTCTCCTTGAATTACTTTCCCAAAATTATAGTCATGGGTTTCAAACTGAATTTCCGGCATGTTTGCCATTTGCTGTTTGTCCACGCCATCTGCGGTAGCCGGGTTTTTAATGTCTGAGATGGAGAAACCGGGATCGCTTTTAGTTCCGCAGCTTAGAAGGAGAAAAAGGGATATGAGGTATGAGGTATGAGGTATGAGGTTTGTGATTTTTAAATTATTCATGGCCTAATTACATTTTTAATTCTTTATTCTGTTTTTTTTATTTTGTTTTTTTTATTTTGTTTTTTTGTTTCCGTCAGTTAAAACTGACGGCAATGTTTTAATTCCTAATTTTCAATTCTCAATTTTCAATTCTCAATTCTCAATTAATAAGCCCTCGTCCCATTTTCCCCAGCAGCCCTTCGTTTTTCAAATCGGTTACGATGCTGTCTAAAATGCCGTTAATAAAAACGCCGCTTTTGCGAGAACTGTATAATTTGGCTAATTCGATGTATTCATTTATGGTAACTTTCACGGGGATGGTGGGAAATTGGGTCAGCTCGCAGATCGCCATTTTCATTAAAATCGTGTCTATTTCCATGATCCGCTCCGATTCCCAATGTTGTAGCTTGTCATCAATCCGCTTTTGATATTCAGTGTTATATAATAATGTTTTACGAAATAGCTCCTTATAAAAAGTTATTTCTTCTTCATTTTTGAATAATGGGATGAGCGCTAATTGGTTAGACTGATTTTCTTTATATCGTTCAATGTTTTTATAGGCAGACAAAAGCGCATCATTATAATCATCAAACCAATGCACGTTTTTTTCTTCCAAAAACCAGTGCAAAAGTTCATTTTCTGCAAATATTTTTGACAAAACATTGAGCACGAAATCTTTATCTTCTTGATAATTTCGTCCGGGTGCGTTAAAATAAGCAAGAAATGTATCCGAATTTGCTATTTCGTGGTACATTTGTGCAATAAAATCGTACCTGTTACTCCAATCCACATGATGATTTCTGCAAAATTGCTGAATATTTTTATTTTCTTCAATTTGTTTAATGACCTCGTTGTCAATAAATTTTGTATTTGGATTAAGGTCTTCTTCCGTAGGGTTATTTTTTTCTTTCAGTTCTTCCAAGCGCAACGTGCGATAGCGTACAATTTCCGGCAACAGAGAAAGAAAGTACACGGTTAGCACCTGGCAATTCTGAACGACCTGATCCAACTTCTTTTCATTGGCAAACAGTTCTTCTTTCGGATTTTTTTCCGCTGCGTAAAGCGCTTGCAACACCTTTATTCGTAAATATCTTCGTGTAACCATGTTGATTTATCTACTTAAATCTATTTTTATTTGCTTAATTGCTTGCAATAAAGGAATAATATCACACTGTAATGTACTGAAAACGACATCTACATCTATTTCAAAATAATGATGCACAATAACGTCTCGCATTTTCATCGCTTCTTTCCAATTGATAGCAGAATAAAGCGGAAATAATTGTTTATCTGTTCGTTTATCTATGTTTTTTAATTCCTCTCCGATAGCAGACAGTTTCATACAAACGGCGTTCAACAAAATCATACCCGAAGAAGATGTCAAAAAATCATCAACAGAACGAATATTTTCCGTCCATTCCAAAATGTCATTCAATGATTGTTCTATATTTTCAAAAGCATCTATAATCAATGATTTATCATACATAAATAATATCCCTTTCTATTCGTTCTTTAAATCTTGGATTCATATTTTTGTGCATCCGTACAACATCAACAGGTACTCCTAAGAGTTCTTCCAAAGTAAGATTAAGACCTGAGAGAGCAAATAATCCCATAGGAGGCGCTTCAATACAAATATCCACATCAGAATTTTTAGTTTGTTCACCACGCGCCACCGAACCAAAAATTCCCATACGGGTTACGCCATATTTTTTCGCATATTCCTGTTTACGCTCTCTTAACAGATTAAGATATATTTGGCTTGTCCTTTGATTAAGTGTTTCAGCCCTCATAGCAATAGTATTAATTTGGCATCTTTTAAATCCAAATGCAAAAATCGTAAAAATTTTCAATTAAACAATGATTAATGAGATTTTTCGTTGTACGTTACATGTAATAAGCAACGGTTTACGAGTTTCAAGTTATGAAAAATTATTACTTTTGCACCCTTTTATAAAATTCTATGACACGTCCATTTTTGTTTTGTATTCTATTCATAATTAGCTTTCTATCTGCAAAAACACAAACCCAGATTGACGGCATTATTGCCTGGATTGGAAAAGAGATTATTCTGCAATCCGATTTAGAAAAAGCATATTCCGAATATACGGCTTCTTTTGCTGTGCAAGATGATGATGACTATGAAAGATGCCTCGTTTTGGAACACTTGGTGTTTACGAAACTCATGCTGCACCAGGCAGATGTGGATAGTATTGTGATTACCGACCAGTTAGTAGAAGAGGCGCTTAATAGGCAGATGAACCGTTATATACAATATGTGGGTGGAGATGCAAGAATTATTGAAAAGCATTTTGGAAAATCTATTGCCGAAATAAAAAACGATATGCGCCCTATTGTGCGCGACCAGATGCATGTGGAAGAGGTGCAGGAAAAGATAGCCGCTAATATTTCGGTAACCCCTTCGGAGGTAAAGGCTTTTGTGAACAGAGTAGGTGTGGACAGCATGCCGATGGTGCCTGCAACTTATGAATTTGGCCATATCTTGAAAACACCGCCGGTAAGCGAAGCCGAAATTTCAGAAATCAAAGCACGCTTGGAAGGCTACAGAGAGCGGGTGCTGCGGGGCGAAAGTAAATTTGCCACGCTTGCCACATTGTATTCCGATGACCCTGGAAGTGCTACTAAGGGTGGACGTTTGGGATTTATGGAACGTGGTGTACTCTATCCTGAATTTGAAGCAATAGCATTTAATCTTAGGTCTGGAGAAATTTCGAATGTGGTGAAAACCCGCGCCGGATACCACATCATTCAGTTGCACGAGCGCAGAGGGGATGCTATTGACATATCGCATATTTTGATACAGCCCAAACCGTCTGCTGAAGAACAAGTTAGAGTAATTGAATATTTGGATAGTGTGCGGCAAGTGATTCTCAATCAAAAAATGGATTTCAGTGAAGCCGCGCTACAGTTTTCCGAAGACCCCAACAAATTAAGCGGCGGCTGGGTCATCAATCCATACACGCTCTCTACGAAATTTGATCAGGAATCATTGGATCAGGCGACTTTTGCTACCTTAAACAAACTCATTCAGGGAGAGTACTCTACGCCTGTTCTTTTTATTAATGACGATGGGGTAACCTCCTATCGTTTGTTGTTCTTAAAAAGCAAAGTGGCGTCCCACAGAGCCAATTTGGTTGAAGATTATGATGTGATTAAAAATGCTGCTATGGAAGAGAAGAAAACTAAAGCCATTGAAAAATGGATTCTAAATAAAGTAAAAACAACAAGTATTAAAATACACGATAATTACAAACATTGCGATTTTGTAACACGTTGGGAAATTAACTAACTTAAAATACTATGAATATTCAGTTTAAAAACGATGTGGAAGCCATTGAGGCTTTTGTAGAAAAGTATGCCGCCCTGAAAAAAGAGATTGCGAAAGTGATTGTGGGGCAAGATGAGGTTGTGAAAAATGTACTGATGGTGCTTTTTAGCCGTAGCCACGCCCTGTTAATTGGTGTGCCCGGATTGGCAAAAACGTTGATGATCACTACAATTGCGAAAACGATTAACTTAACTTATAACCGTATTCAGTTTACCCCCGACTTGATGCCGTCGGATATTATGGGAACAGAGATTTTGGATGAAAATCGTAAGTTTAAGTTTGTAAAAGGTCCCGTTTTTGCCAATATCATATTGGCGGATGAGATTAACCGTACGCCGCCCAAAACGCAGTCGGCGTTGCTGGAAGCGATGCAGGAGCGTTCGGTAAGTATGAACGCCGTAACGTACGCTTTGCCGGATCCGTTTTTTGTGTTGGCTACGCAAAACCCTATTGAGCAGGAAGGAACTTACCCACTGCCCGAAGCGCAACAAGACCGTTTTATGTTTAACATATATTTAGATTATCCTTCTTTCAGAGAAGAGGTGGATATTGTGAAAAGCACCATTCACGGAGATATGAATGAACCGCAGCAAATTTTGACGATTGAAGAGATTATCTATTATCAAAAACTGCTTCAAAAAGTGCCAATTGCTGAGAATGTGTATGAATATGCCGTTCGTTTGGTTACGTTAACGCGCCCGTTTACCGGAACAGGACATCAGTGGGCGAAAGATTATCTGGCTTGGGGCTCCGGCCCTCGTGCTTCTCAGTTCCTCATTGTTGGAGCGCGCACGCATGCCATCCTCAACGGCAAACTCTCTCCCGATATTGAAGATGTGAGAGCCGTAGCACATAATATTTTACGACACCGTATCATCAAAAATTACAAAGCGGAAGCAGAAGGCATTAGTGTAGAAGATATTATCAATAAATTGATGTATGAATAAACACTATTACATTGATTCGCATGCGCATCTTTGTAGAGAATATTATCCTGATGATTATCGGGAGGTTATTCTACGCGCCATTGAAAACAAGGTGAAGAAAATAATTTTGCCCTGCGTTTCTGCCCAATCTGTTCCCGATATTTTTGAAACGGCACAACAATTTCCTAATCATATTTTTCCATTAATCGGATTACATCCCACTGATGTGAATCGAGATTATAAAAGTCAATTAACCGAGTTGGAAAAATATTTGAACGATAAAATTGTAGTAGGCATTGGGGAAACAGGCATTGATTTATACCACGATAAGTCGTTTTATGCAGAACAACTTGTTGCTTTTGAAAGACAATTACATTGGGCAAAAGAACTTCATAAACCTCTTTCCATCCATATTCGCGATGGATTTAACGAAGCATTATCTGTGTTAAAAAAGTTTAAGAGCGTTCCATTACGAGGCGTTTTGCACTGTTTTTCCGGAGGCATTCAGGAAGCCAAGTGGGCGGTAGATCACGGATTTTTGCTTGGCATTAGCGGCGTTATTACTTTCAAAAAAAATAAACTGCAAGATATTGTAAAGGAAGTAGGCATTCATGCGTTGGCATTAGAAACCGATGCGCCTTTTTTAGCTCCGGATCCTTATCGCGGGAAACGTAATGAAAGCGCTTATATTCCTATTATTGCAGAGAGAATTGCTGGAGTGTTAGAGACTTCTGTTGAGGAAGTTCTAACAGCGACTACGGCGAATGTAGAGGAGATTTTTACAGAGTTATCTGCGTGTTAGAAACGTGATCTCGTTACTTCCCTGCCATCTTCTTATACTGTCCATACCGCCACTTCGCATTCTCCTCGCAAGCTTTAAACAACTCGGCAGCCTCATCCGGGAAAGTGCTGATAAGCGAAGCATACCGCACTTCCGATTTCAAGTAATCCTGGAATTTGCTCCAATCAGGTTCTTTACTATCTAATATAAATGGATTCTCGCCTTGGGCTTCCAAATCAGGGTTATATCTCCACAAGTGCCAATAACCGCACTCAACAGCCAACTTTTGCTCAAATTGCGTTTTGCCCATGCCCAATTTTAATCCGTGGGCAATACAAGGGGCGTATGCAATAATGATAGAGGGCCCGTTGTAGGCTTCTGCTTCTTTCAACGCTTTGAGCCACTGTGTTTGTGATGCGCCGATAGCTACTTGCGCTACGTAAACATATCCGTAAGAAGCGGCAATTACGCCAAGGTCTTTTTTGCGGATTTTTTTACCGGATGTCGCAAATTTAGCTACCGCACCTGCCGGCGTAGCCTTTGAAGATTGTCCGCCGGTGTTGGAATATACTTCGGTGTCCATCACTAATATGTTCACATCTTCTCCGGAAGCAATCACATGGTCTAAACCACCGAAGCCAATGTCGTACGCCCAACCGTCTCCACCAAAAATCCATTGCGATTTTTTCACTAAATATTGCTTTAAATTCATAATTTGTTTGCAAAATTGACAATCGCAATTTTCGGCAATCGGAATAATTAGATTGGTAATACGTTGGGTTTCAATCGTGCTGTTTTTATTGTCAATCCATTCCTGGAATAACGCTTTCAATTCGCTGCTGCATTTGTTGCAGGTTTTGATAGCTTCTGCCATCAGGCGTTCAATTCTGTTGCGCATTTGCTTCACGGCGAGCGCCATACCGAAGCCGTATTCGGCATTGTCTTCAAACAGAGAGTTAGCCCAAGCCGGTCCGAAGCCCGTTTTTTTGTTTTTGCAATACGGAGTTGCCGGCGCAGAGCCACCATAAATAGAAGAGCAACCGGTAGCGTTTGCCACCATCATTTGCTCGCCAAATAGTTGCGTAACGGTTTTGATATAAGGAGTTTCTCCACAGCCAATACAAGCGCCCGAAAACTCAAACAACGGTTGTGCAAATTGAGAATTTTTCACATTCGCCGCTTTGTTAATTAAGTGGTCTTTGTATGCCACATGAACTTCCATATAATCGAAATGTTCTTGTTCTTTCATTTGATCTTCAAGAAGTTCCATCTCTAACGCTTTGATTTTAGACGGACAAACATCGGCGCAGTTGCCACAACCCGAACAATCTAATGGGGATAGTTGCATGCGGAATTGTAAACCGTCAAACTCTTTACCTATAGCCTTCAAAGTTGCCGGAGTTCCGGGGCATCCTGCCAATTCTTTCTCATTTAATAAATAAGGACGAATCGCAGCGTGAGGACACACCAACGCGCATTGGTTACATTGGATACAGTTCTCCGGAATCCATGCGGGCACATGCACGGCGATACCGCGTTTTTCGTAAGCGGTGGTTCCTGCAGGGAAAGTTCCATCTTCGTAGCCCAAGAATGCACTCACCGGAAGATTATCTCCCTTTTGCGCCGTCATCGGCTCTGCAATATTTTTAATAAAGTCGGGAATATCGCGGGTATCGGGCGCTTTCTTCACTTCAATTTTTGCCCATTCCGCAGGAATCTCCACTTTAATTACATCAGCACCAACATCTACAGAGGCATAGTTCATGGCTACCACGTTTTCACCCTTGTTGCCGTATGTTTTATCAATCGCTTTTTTCATTTCTTTAACAGCTGTTTCGTAAGGAATTACCTCCGAAATTTTGAAAAATGCCGATTGTAAAATAGTGTTAGTCCGGTTGCCCAAACCTATTTTCTCTGCCAATTCCGTGGCATTGATAATATACAAGCTGATGTTGTTTTCAGCCAAATATTTTTTAACGTAGTCGGGCAAACGTTTTTTGGTTTCTTCTACATCCCACAATGAATTATATAATAATGTACCACCTTTTTTCAGACCTTTCAGTGTGTCGTATTTTTCTAAATAGGAAGGCACATGCACAGCAACAAAGTCCGGAGTTCCAACCAAATAAGGCGCCAAAATCGGCTCATCTCCAAAACGCAAGTGCGAGCAGGTAAAACCACCCGATTTTTTTGAGTCGTAAGCAAAATAAGCCTGCGAATATTTATCCGTATTATCGCCAATAATTTTGATAGAGTTTTTGTTGGCGCCTACCGTACCATCTGCGCCCAAGCCATAGAATTTAGCTTCATAAGTGCCTTTCGGCAATATGGAAATTTCGGGTAGCAACGGTAAGGATTTGTAAGTAACGTCGTCTGTAATACCTATAGTAAATTGATTTTTCGGATTTTCTGCTGCCAAATTATTGAAAACAGACACCATCATCGCCGGCGTGGTATCTTTTGAAGACAATCCGTAGCGCCCCCCGATAATCATAGGTTTGCATTCGGCAGGAATATCTTTGCAAGAAGCAAATGCTTCAACTACATCTAAATAAAGCGGATCTCCATTTGCGCCAATCTCTTTCGTTCTGTCTAAAACGCAGATGCGTTGTGTTGTTTCCGGAAACACCATTCCTAAATATTTCACAGAGAAAGGGCGATACAGGTGCACGGAAATCAAGCCTGTTTTTTTACCATCGGCGTTCAATTTATCCACAACGGTTTTCAAAGTGCTGGTAATGGACCCCATAGCTATCACCACGTCGGTAGCATCGGCAGCCCCATGATAAGTAAACGGCGCATATTTTCTGCCGGTAATTTTGGAAATTTCTTCCATATATTCGTTCACGATGTCGGGCAGCGCTTCGTGGAATTTATTTTGCAACTCGCGCGTTTGGAAATATATATCCGGATTTTGAGCGGTGCCACGCGTTACGGGATGTTCCGGATTTAAAGCATTATCTCTAAAATATTGCAATGCTTTTTGGTCAATCAAATGTTTGAGCACTTCCTGATCGGCAGCTTCTACTTTTTGCATTTCGTGAGAAGTTCTGAAGCCGTCGAAGAAGTGCAGGAACGGCATGCGTGCTTTGATAGCGGCAAGGTGCGCCACCGGAGCAATATCCATAATTTCTTGCACAGATCCGGTTGCCAACATGGCGAAACCGGTTTGGCGCGTACTCATCACATCGGAGTGGTCGCCAAAAATTGACAACGCCTGCGCCGCCAAAGAGCGCGCCGAAACGTGGAACACGCCCGGAAGCAACTCACCGGCAATTTTATACATATTGGGGATCATCAATAACAATCCTTGAGACGCAGTGTAAGTAGAGGTTAACGCTCCTGCTTGCAAAGAGCCGTGTACCGCACCGGCAGCGCCCGCTTCCGACTGCATTTCCACTACTTTTACGGTTTCTCCGAAAATATTTTTTTGCCCATAAGCCGACCACTCATCCACATACTCTGCCATAGTAGAGCTCGGGGTTATCGGATATATAGCGGCTATTTCGCTAAACATGTAAGCCACATGGGCTGCGGCGTAATTTCCATCACAGGATATAAACTTTTTTTCTGACATAAATGTTGATTTTTAATTTTTAAAATTTTATTCTATATCCGTCAGTTAAAACTGACGGCAATTAATTCCTAATTCTTAATTCCTAATTTTTACCCTTCCTTACCAGTACCTCATCAATCATCCCATACTCTTTGGCTTCGGCGGCAACCATCCAATAGTCGCGGTCGCTGTCTTTCCATACTTCTTCGTAGGTTCTGCCGCTGTGCTTTGCTATAATTTCGTACAACTCTTTCTTGAGCTTTTGAATTTCGCGGGCTTCGATTTCTATATCTGAGGCTTGCCCTTGCGTGCCTCCCATCGGCTGGTGAATCATGATGCGCGAGTGAGGCAAAGCAAATCGTTTTTCTTTGGCGCCGGAACATAACAACACTGCTGCCATTGAGGCTGCAATTCCCGTACATATTGTGTGAATATCCGGTTTTAAATATTGCATGGTATCGTAAATGCCCAAACCGGCATACACGCTTCCGCCGGGGGAGTTGATATAAATTTGAATATCTTGTTCCGCATTTTGCGACTCTAAGAACAACAATTGCGCCTGAATAATATTCGCCACATCATCGTAAATAGGAACGCCCAAAAAGATAATGCGGTCTTTCATCAATCTTGAAAAAACGTCCAATTGCGTAATGTTCATCGGACGTTCCTCTATAATATAAGGGGTTAGATAATTCTTGGCAATAGATTGATACTGCTCCAGTCTTAAACTACTTATGCCGTGGTGTTTGACGGCGTATTTTTGGAATTCGGTTTTCATTTGTTTTTTTGTTTTTTTTTATTTTTATATAAACTACCCCGCCCTTCGGGCACCCCTTTAAAAATTTGAAGGGGAATCTCTTTTGTCATTCCGAGCAAAGCGAGGAATCCCGTTCCTATTCTGTTTTTTTCTTCGCCGGTGAACGTCTTGTTTTTTTAGGCTTCTCCTCCCCTTCTACACTTTCTCCTTTCTCCTTTTCTCCCTTCTCCTTTTTCCTTTTCTCCTTTTTCACTTCAATTTCCCCCCGTTCGGCAGCGGTTGTACCGCCGTCGCCTTTTCCGGCTAAAAATGCTACAAACTGATTAAAATCTCCGGTCAGTTCTTCCGTATTCATTTTCGATTGCAGCAACGCCATGATTTTAAAATCAAACAGTTGGTCGTACAATTGTTTCACTTGTTTTTTGTCTTTCACAGCTTCTTCTGCCATTTGATTCAATCGCTCTTCTACATCCGCCAAGTTAAATTGCATGAAATAGTTTTGGTAATAGAAGTTACGGATATGATTTTTTATTTCATCTAACGTAACCTCTACATTTTCAGCTTTAGCTAACTTGCTTTCTATCAATTGCCATTTGAAGGAATCTACATATTTTTCCCACTCATGGGTTAATTGTTCTTCCGTAATTTCAGCATTATTTCTAAGAATGTAACGTTTGATAAAATCTTCGGGCAACTCCATAGGAATGTTTTGAATCAACAAAGTGATCGCATCATTCATAAATTTTCTATCGGTTTCTTGTTTCCATTGGGCTTCAATTTGCTGGGCGGCAATATTTTCAAACTCTTTTACAGAAGCAACTGCGCCATCCGGAAATGCTTTTTTGAAAAACTCGGCATTCATTTCAGCCGGATTTACCCGTCCGATGGAAGTTATGGTTACCTCAACATTTCCAACATTATTTTCATCAAAATTTTCATCTGATTTTTTCAAGAATTTTTTCAGATTTTCAACAGATGTGAACATTTCTTTGAAGTCAACACTCACTACATCATCTACTTTTTTTCCGATAAACCATTTTTTTCCTTTTTCTGTTAAATCTTTTACAAAGAAGAAACTATTTTCGTTTTCACCCCATTTCACCGATGCATAATCATCCTCTTTTTCAATAATTTCCGGATGAATATAATCGCCATGGCGTTTTCTGATTTGATTCATGTAATCTTCAATTTCCTCTTTGTTGGCTTCAATTCTAAATGCTTTCATTAATGGTAATGCGGCAAAATCCAGTTCATATTCGGGTTGAACAGCAAATTCAAATGTAAAAATAAAATCTTCTTTATTTTCAAAATCAACGGACGACAGTTCTTCTATCAACATTGGTTCAAACATAATATTGATGTTATTTTTTTGAAAATAATCGTACAGGCTCTCGCTGGCAATTTTATTTACTTCTTCTGCGATGAGTGGTTTTTCGTAATTTCTTTTAATCAAGCCCATTGGCGCATTACCTACGCGAAATCCGGGAATTTGCGCCGTTCTTCTATATTTTTTCAAAGCGGCTTCAACATTGCCTTCATAATCTGCTTTAGGAACCTCGATACATAATTGTTGTACATTTCCGTCTGCTTTTTCGTGTGTAACATTCATAAAAAATGGTTAAAATATTTTCAAACTCAATAACTTACTTTTTTTAAAAAAAGTGTGCGAAAGTATATTTTTTTTTGAAGTACTAAGAGGGCTTTAATATATAAGGTTTTTACCTTATTTTTTACGTTTTATTTTTTGAAATAACTGCCGATTGCATAAAGTGGCACA
>WQWP01000072.1 GCA_009787485.1 Lentimicrobiaceae bacterium
ACGGACAATTTATACAATACGCTTACCCTTGGGGCTACGCCGACAACCACCCGAACGACAATATCCGCTCCAATTTTGATATTGGCTGGGCGGTTGATGCACAAGGAAATAAAGTAGATTTGCCCGGCATCCATTTCGTGAAAGTATATACCGGCGTAAACCAATATTGCGGCTTGTGGGGCGAAACATCCACCGAAATTATGGGCGCAGAAGATTTTCATATCCAAGGAATTGACATTGATGTGCTGGGCGTAAAAACAGAAGTGCTTCCCGATGCGCGCGCATACTATGCACAAGGGAGATTGCACTTGGAAAACCTTGAAGGCTGTTATGGTACGCTTTTTAGCATTAATGGACAGCTAATGAGCAATTTTCAAATCACTTCTTCTAATGATATGTGTGAAATAAATTTAATTTCAGGAGCATATCTTCTAAAAGTTCAAAAACAAAATACAATTAAGATGTTCAAGTTCGTTATTTACTAAAATTATATAAATGCCTAATATTTATTTTGAAAACTTCTATAGCCTCACAACGCCGAAGGCGTTAAATGTGAATAACCCCGTGCAAGCCGCCAAAGGCGGCGCAGCTCGGGGTAGAGAAAATCGCCGTAAATACCGGAACTCCGTAGGAGTTCAACATTTGCTTACTTCGTGTTGTGCTCCTACGGAGCACAGAGTTAGTGCGTTGCATCACTTAACCCCGAGCTGCGGCTATCGCCTTGCACGGGGTTATTCACATTGCACGCCTTCGGCGTGTTGCCTAAATTTGAACAAAAAAGGGATTCAATAACTTATGAAATTATATTCAGATAAAAAAATATTATCAAATAAAAAAAATCAAACAAAATGAAAAAAAATACATTAACATTTCTTGCAATTCTTTTATTTACAGGACAATCCTTTGCCCAACAGAGCATTACAAAAACTTTAGATTTAACAAACCCCACTTATCCTGCTGAATTTATTTTTACCGGCAACGGTTATTGGAATCAAACTTTCAACGACACAGACTATACTTTTTTCAAATCGCAAATTTTCTCTTTCTCTCATCAAATTGAAGGACCGGGGTGTGCTGCGTATGGTTGGACAGGTTTTACCGTTTGCAACAGCGGAGACAATGCCAATCACAGCGGGCAGTGGCACGACAACCAGTGGGGTTGCATGGCAGGCGGCGGCATTAAAACCGACGCGCAAGGCAACGTGATGACAGACGAGAACGGAGACGTGATGGTGGAAAAAGAAATTCCGTATTTAGTTGCGTATTGGTATTATATGATTGAGCCTGAATATGAATCTTGGGGATTATGGAGTATTTTTCTTGATGAGCCCACCCGTTGTTTACAAATTCACTTGGATAATGATAATGATGAAGAGTATGAGGCTGTGGGTGTGTATGTTAACAACCATCCGTGGGCATATTATGTGAATCGGGATGGGGATGGATATGCTCGCCCGCTCAATCAGACGGGAGACTGTTTCAAACTCATCATTCATGGATATAATCCCGATGGAACAGAAAGCGGAAAATCGGTTGAGCATATCTTTGCTAAATTTGAAAATAGTCAACTTAATCAAAGCAGTAAATGGGAATGGGTAGATTTGTCTTCGCTGGGAGAAATAGGCGGAATTTACTGTACCATGACCTCAACGGTGGAGAACTTTGTTGGTCCCATATCTCCCATGTACTTCTGTATGGATAAGCTGCAAGTGCGCACAAAAGGAACGATAGAAGAGCCGCATATTCCTGTTACAGACGTCATTGTAAACGCGCCCGATTCCATTATAGTGGGCACACCGCTTACACTTACCGCTACGGTTATTCCCGATGATGCTACCTGCCAAACGATTATATGGAGTGTTCATGATGCCGGCACAACAGGCGCAACTATTACCGACAGCCTCCTCAATACCACAGGAGACGGAACGGTAATCATCAAGATAACCATCGAAAACGGTATAGATGAAGGTGTTGATTACGAAAAAGAGTTTAGCATCATTGTCGTTGAGCCTGTTGGCGTTGATGTCAATGATTTTGCGAAGACGATGGTTTACAGCCATTCCAACACAATTTACATCAAAAACGTAGGGGCGTTGCGCGCAACGCCCCCGTCCACGGTGGAAATTTTCGATATGATGGGCCGTTCGGTGTACCGTGGCGCAATAGCCAACGGAGAGGCGGCCATTACGTTGCAGGTTGCCGATGGTATTTACAATGTGGTATTGCGCGGTAGAGATGCGGCATGCCACATCTCTACAAAGGTTTTCATCACGAATTTTTAGAAAGAAAAAACCACTATCTTTGCCCCCTAATTCCCCTTCGTCATTCCGCGCTTGACGCGGAATCCCCAGGGATTGCGGGACAAGCCCGCAATGACGAGGAACGGGAGGGCGGGGTAGTTTATATCAAAATCATATATATAATGGGAAAATTCATCATTCAAGGCGGCCACGAACTCAAAGGCGAAATCGTCCCGCAAGGAGCAAAAAACGAAGCGCTACAAGTAGTTTGCGCCGTTTTATTAACACCGGAACCGGTAATCATCAAAAATGTGCCTAATATTTTAGATGTGAAACGGCTGATAGAAGTGCTGGTTTCCATGGGCGTAGAAGTTACGCAACTTTCGGAGCACGAGTACAAGTTTCAAGCCAAAGACATTCACTTTGATTTCATTAAGTCGGAAAAATTCATGCAATTGGCAAGCGCCATCCGGGCTTCTATTATGATTATCGGGCCGATGCTGGGGCGCTTTGGAAAAGCCTACGCAGCCACTCCGGGCGGAGATAAAATTGGAAGACGTCCGTTAACCACTCATTTTGAAGGCTTTTTTAAATTAGGCGCTACCTTCAAACATCTTGCAAAAGAAAAGATCTATGAACTTTCTGCAAAACAATTAACCGGCGATTATATTTTGTTGAACGAAGCCTCCGTAACCGGCACCGCCAACATTGTGATGGCTGCCGTGCTGGCAAAAGGAAAAACCACCATTTTTAACGCCGCTTGCGAGCCGTATTTGCTGCAACTTTGCACCATGTTAAACAAAATGGGCGCTAAAATCAACGGCATAGGATCTAATTTATTAACGATTGAAGGCGTAGAAACTTTGCACGGCTGCGAACACACCATTTTGCCCGATATGATTGAAATTGGCAGCTTTATCGGGATGGCTGCCCTCAACCGCTCTGCCATTACCATTAAAAATTGCGCTTGTGAACATTTGGGAATCATTCCTTATACTTTTTCAAAATTGGGAATCCCTGTACAACAAGTAAACGACGATATTGTAATTCCCAAATTGGAACATTACGAAATTGAGCGACAATTAGATGGCTCCATATTCACCCTTAGCGATGCGCCTTGGCCCGGCTTCACCCCCGATTTAATCAGCATTGCTTTGGTAACCGCCGTGCAAGCCAAAGGCAGCGTGCTCATCCACCAAAAGATGTTTGAAAGCCGCTTGTTTTTTGTGGATCATCTGCAAAACATGGGCGCCCAAATTATTCTATGCGACCCGCATCGCGCCACTGTCATCGGATTAAATCACGAAAAGCAACTTCACGCCACCATCATGAGTTCACCGGACATCAGAGCCGGCGTAGCTTTATTAATAGCAGCTTTATCCGCCGATGGCACAAGTGTCATTCAAAATGTAGAACAAATTGACAGAGGGTACCAGAATATTGTGGAAAGACTTAATGCGCTGGGGGCGAAGATTGCGAGGATTTAATTTATCTTGAATTTTATTCTTTCACTAAAGCCAACCTAAAACCGCAGTAACTTGCCCGTTCGTTGGATACCAGACTGTTGTAATGGTACGACGACACGCAGCAACTTTGCTCAATGCTGTTCCAGCCCCCTCCACGTAATACCATTTTTTCATCAGGTTCTTTAAATTTAGCACTCTTCTTCCTACTGTCATCATTTTCGCTAAATCTGTACCCGCACCATTCCCAAACGTTTCCGCTCATATCGTAAATACCGAGTTCATTTGGCATTTTCTTTCCCACTTCATAAGTCAATTCTTTACTATTGTCAATATACCACGCTACATCGTTAATATGGTTACTGCCGCTATATTTGTATCCTTTGCTCAATTTACCGCCACGGGCAGCGTATTCCCACTCTGCTTCGGCGGGAATACAAAACTTATAACCTTCCGGTAATTGTTTAGCCAGCAAATGATTAAGTTCATCGCAAAAATACTCACAATCGGTATAGTTGACAAACCACATCGGATAATTATCGCCGGCGCCATAAAGCAAAGGAATTACTTTGCTATAATCTTCGGCAAAGAACACGCCTTCATCAAAAGTGGCTTGTCCACCTGCTTTCGACTTCATATAAAATTCTCTATCAGAGTATGCATTATCCAACCATAGTTGCGATATTGTAGTTCCTGTAACTGAGTACCAAAGTTTTTGAGTAACTTGATATTTACCCATAAAAAAATCGGTTACGCTAATTTCACGAACAGGTCGTTCTCTCGGATAGCAATCTTCCTGTCCTGAAGTACAGCCCATTAAATAATTTCCACCCTCCACAAAAACCATTTCAAATGTTACACCATTTACGGTAAAAGTGAGGTTTTCTTGTCCATGTCCGGTTTGAGTAATGAACATCATGGTTGCAAGTAATGCAAAAAAGTAGTATTTTTTCATGTTTAAGAATGTTAATTAATATTTTGATTTTTAGAAAAAATGTTGCAGCAAATATGCGTTTTTTATTTTGTACATAAGTTTTTTTTAAATTTTAGACATTATCTGCCGGCACCTTCTTCGTCTTCACATCCTTAAATATCAAAGCAAACGCCACCGCCACCACCAAAGCATACCCGGCAAAGATAAACCATGCCGTATTCCATCCATCCGGGATACTTGGATTGGGAACGCGGTTGTTGATCACAAAACCTGCTGCGTAAGAGCCAATTACAGCGCCTAAACCGTTGCTCATAATCATGAATAAGCCTTGTGCGCTGGAGCGGGTGCCGGCATCCGTTTCTTGATCCACAAATAAAGAGCCTGAAATGTTAAAGAAGTCGAAGGCAACGCCGTAAACAAGCATGGATAAAATTAACATCCAAACGCCTGCGCCCGGATTGCCCAGACCGAACAATCCGAAACGTAATACCCACGCTGCCATACTGATAAGCATCACTTTTTTTATTCCGTAACGGTTAAAAAAGAAAGGAATTAAAAGAATACAAAATGTTTCTGAGATTTGTGATAACGATATCAAAAATAGAGAATGTTTTACCCCAAAGGTATCCGTATACTCAGGAACCGACTGAAAGCTGGACAAAAACCAATCTCCGAATCCATTCGTTATTTGCAACATAGCGCCCAATAACATGGCGAAAACGAAGAAAATAGCCATTCTTTTCTGTTTAAAAAGCATAAAAGCTTTTAACCCAAATGCCTCTATCAAAGAAGTGGATTGCTTCTTGCCTGCTACAGGACAATGTGGCAAAGTAAAAGAGTATGCAGCTAATATAAAGCCCACAATAGCAGATAAATAGAACTGATAGGCATTGGTTTTAAATCCCATAAAGTTAACCGTCCACATGGCGATGATAAAGCCAACGGTTCCCCAAATACGAATAGGAGGGAAGGCTTTCACGGTATCCAATCCTTTTTTAGTCAGCGAGATAAACGCTACGGAATTGGAAAGCCCGATGGTGGGCATGTAAAACGCCACAGCAAGAAACATGTACGGATATAGCGAGGCGTATTCCGTTTGCTGCGATACGGCTAACATGAAGCATGAGGAGATGAAGTGGGCGATTCCTAGCATTTTTTGCGCCGGAATCCACCGGTCGGCGATAATACCCAGCAAAGCAGGCATAAACAGCGATACGATGCCCATGGCGGCGTACAAGCTGCCAATTTCTACGCCGTTGAAGCCGAGTTGGCAGCCGGCATAACTGCCTAAGGAAATGAGCCATGCGCCCCAAACGAAGAATTGGAGGAAACTGAGGATGGTTAAGCGTAATTTTAAGTTCATAATATTGTGATTTTGATTTATATAAACTACCCCGTCTCGCTTTGCGAGACACCCCTTCAAAATTTGAAGGGGATTTAGTTTTACCTCACTACCTCATACCTATTCCCCCCGCACGGGGATACCCTCCCTTACTTGCATTAAGCCCGTAATCATAATGGTATCGCCGGGTTGCAAACCGGATATAACTTCTACCTGATCGTTGGTGCGGTAGCCGGTGGTGATGGGTTGCGATTTGGCTTTGCCGTTGGAAATGATCCATACTTTTTTGCCGTCCATTTCTTGTACTACGGCTTGGGTGGGGATTAAAAGCACTTCATCCGATTGATCTACAATGAGATTGACACGGGCGAACATACCGGCAGATAGTTTTCCGGAAGCGTTGTTGTATATTCCTCTTACGGTTAAAGTTCTCGTAGCAATGTCTATTTTGGGATCAACGGCATAAACCACAGCTTCAAATTCTTGCGGGGAGACCTCGGTGGTGAAATATATTTTCTTCCCCGGCAAATAAAGCGAGCCGTATTTTTCGGGAATCGCAAACTCCAATTTCAGTTTGTTTTGGTCTATCAATCTTGCAATAACGGTATTAGGTTGTAAAAAACTGCCCAAACTTACGCCGCGAAAACCGATAGTTCCCGCAAAGGGCGCCCTGATTTCTGTTTTGGCTATTTTCGTCTTCAATAAATCAATATCGGTTTGCAATATGTTGTAGTCGGTTTGCACCTGGTCAAATTCTTCGCGGCTCACGGCATCTTTATCTAATAGAATTTGTTGACGATTTAAGCGCTCGCCGGTAAGTTTGAGTTGGTATTCGGCACGTCTCAATTGCGCCTGCAATTCTTCATCATCCACTTTTACCAATAGCTGCCCTTTTGAAACCGGTTTTCCTTCTTCAAAATAGATGCCCACTACTTTTCCGGCGGCTTCGCTAATTAAATCCACTTGCTCGTTGGGCAGTAGCGTGCCCACTGCGGTGATGGCGCTTTTCAACAAATCCGGCGTTAGCACATATAAATGGGCAGAGATGCCGGCGCTTCTGGGCTTTTGCTCCTCAACAGCGGGCTCGGTTTTCGAAAAGAAAAACTTGTATCCCATAAAAACAAGTACGGCTAAAATGGGAAAAAAGATGTAGGTAATTTTTTTCATGTTCATAATGGGCTATTTTAATTTTCCGCTTAATAATTGTAAACCTATTTCCGATACTTTGGCTTGATAAGAGGCATTCATCAAGCGTTTTACAGCTTCAATATAAGCGCGTTGAAACTCGCGGAATTCTACTCCCGATAACGTGCCGATGCGATATTTTTCGATGGCAATCTCTAACGTTTCCGAAGTAATATCCACATTTTCCATTTCAAAACCTAATAATTTATGGTTGTTTCTATAGATATTGTAAAGTTCTGCTAATGCGCTTAATACATTGAGTTCAACGTCTTTATATTGTAATTCTGCATTTTGCAATTCATATTTTGCAATTCTATTATTGCGCAAATTTTCCATGCGGCTAAAAATGGGGATACGCGCCGTAAATCCCCAATAAAGCCCATGCGACTGATTTTGAACGGAAAAGGAAGCCGGCGACTTAGCGTACGAAAATTGATATCCGGTAGAAAAATCAACCATAGGGAAAAACTGCGATAAGCTATTTTTTACGTCTAATTCTGATAATCTAATCCCTTTTTGAAAAATTAACAATGATGTATTTTGATGCAACGCACTGTCCACAATCTCTTTGTAATTAAAAAGAGGAAGCAAAACCAACGTGTCCTGCACATAATTTTCTTTCGTTAAATCGCTATTCATCAACTTGTTTAAAGAAATGTAAGCAGTCGTAAGCGCTTGCTGTTGAAGCATAAACATGGAACTGTCGGCATTTAAGTCAATTTTACTTTGCCGGTACTCCAACCCCGAAATGCTGCCAATTTGGTATTTGCTGTTGGCAATACTAAAACGTTGCTTGGAAATATCCACAATATTTTCGGAGGCTTCCAGCAATTTGGTTTGAATCCATACATTATAATATGCAGCGCAAACATTTGCAATAAGTTGCTCTATTTCCAATACGGTGTTCAACGTGCTGATATCTAACAATGCTTTGTTTTTAGAATTGGTAAAAAACATGGATAACCCGTCGAAAATACGCCAGTTTAGGTTGACACTTGCCCCTGAATTTAGCGAACTCGCATTTTTCAGCGTTATTTCATCTCCATTAGCGCCTACTTGCGTTCCACTTCTGTAAGTGTTGTTATAGCTTGCAGTTCCATAAACAGCAGGCAGAAACACGCTATAACTTTTTAAACTCACACGGCTTATATTCTCCGAATTTTTAGCAATTTGAATGCCGTAATTCAATTCCAGCGCTTTTTGCACACAATCATCTAAAGTTAATAATTGCGCTTTTACACTTAAAAAAGAAATAAACAGCAAAAATGAGTATAATAGTTTGTATTTCATTTAGATACAGTATTTTTACTTGGATGGCAAAATTATCATAAATTTTTTATGTAATGATAAGAATTGGTTAAAACTTTTTTTTACTACTATCATTCAAAAATGTAGCGAAGTCCCACAGGTAACTCTATTAACCGTAGATTGAAATCTACGGTTAATTATTCGTTTAATTTTTTAAATATCCTTTTCATCATCTCCTTTTTAAAATAATCTCCGAATGCTTTGTCTTCCAATATTCTTTCAAAAATTTCCTGATTTTGATCCATTCGAGAAATTAGTTTGTCAATAAACATATCGTCGAAAGCAAATTTGAATGTGTCTATTTTATTGACCTTTGCCTGTGTTTGTAGCGTTTCGTCTTCTAACAATTCGGCTTCTATTTGAGCAAAAAACAACTTGTCGGCTTCTTCAAATTCGGTTCCAAAACGGTCGTTCGCAATGGTAATAATTTCCGAAAGCAATGCTTCTTCGTCTTTAGCTCTTTTCAATCCTGCTTCACTTGTTCCACTTAATTCTCCGGTTTCTCCTTTTACCAACTCAATAGCGCCATCTTTAATTTTCTGCAAACGATAATACTCCAAAGCCACTTCGTCGTCCAAATGTAATGATTCATTTAGATTTCTTTTGGGTAGCCTCATTTGCAATAACTTGGCATAAGCATAAAATTTTTCAAATTCAACATCAATAAACGGCATAATCTGAGACAGAAAAGCATATAAGTTTGTCCATGTGCGCAGTCCTTTTTTGAACTCATCTTGTTTTTCTTCTTCGCTGATAGCTTTATATCTGTCTATTGCCGGATCGGTGAAGGAGTATAAATATTTTTGTTCTTTCGGGCTATTGAGTTTGGTTGCCGGATTAAAATATACTTGAGCAAAATTATCTATCTCATTTTCCCAATAAACTTGAAATTGATCAAGTCTTGCTTTCAAATCATATAAATGGTTAACATCTGTTTCTTCGATTAGAGTTGTGACTTCGTAATACGGTTGAAAAGAATTTAATATTTCTTCCCTGTTGTTAACAAAGTCCAACACAAATGTATTTTCTTTTCCCGGGTAGATGCGATTCAAGCGCGACAAGGTTTGCACTGCTTTTACGCCCGATAGTTTTTTATCAACATACATCGTATGTAATAAAGGTTGGTCGAATCCGGTTTGGTACTTGTCGGCAACTATCAGAATTTTATAATCCTCTTTTTCAAAAACGGCAGGCAGTTCCTTCTCTCCATACCCTGTTAATTCAGGCTCGGAAACACCGGTTGGAAAATTATCGTCGGTTATCTTGCCGGAAAATGCGACCAATACTTTAATCTCTTTTTCATAACCTTTTTCTTCGATGTATTTTATAAATTCTTCATAATAACGCTTGGCATGAAGCCGCGAACCGCACACCAACATGGCTTTTGCCCGACCTCCTATTTTTTTAGAAACTATTTCTCTAAAATGTTCAATAATAATCTCTGTTTTTTGCGCCAAATTATGAGGATGTAATGAAACATACTTTCCAATGGCTTTAGCGGCTTTCTTTTTATGAAATTTCGGGTCATCTTCAATGGCTTTGGCAAGTTTGAAATACAACTCATAAGTGGTATAATACTGCAATACATCTAAAATAAACCCCTCTTCTATAGCTTGTCGCATGGAATAAAGATGAAACGGAACAGGCTTTCCTTCTATATCTTTATCTCCAAAAACCTGTAACGTTTTATATTTCGGGGTGGCTGTAAAGGCAAAGAAAGAGATGTTGCTTTGTTTTCCACGAATAGCCGCCGAGCGCTCAATTTCTTCCCTGATAAAATCATCTCCGGTGTAATCGTCCATTTCTATTTGTTCTATTTCTTCCAATGTTTTTGCAGCCAATACTTCTTTCAATTTCTTAGAAGATTCTCCCCCTTGCGAGCTATGGGCTTCATCAATAATTACGGCATATTTTCGCTCAGGCAGTATAATAGCCTTATCTACAATGAACGGAAATTTTTGAAGCGTAGTTATAATAATATTGGTTCCATAGCTTAACGCGGCTGCCAACTGGGCACTATCCTTATCAATCTTTTTTACAACGCCGGCTTTATGCTCAAATTGATAAATGGTGTTTTGTAATTGCTGGTCAAGTACTTTGCGGTCGGTTACTACAATCACCGAATCAAATATCCGCTCATCTTCCTGATCATGTAAACTTGACAATAAGTAGGCTAACCACGCTATCGTATTACTTTTTCCCGAACCGGCGGAATGTTGAATCAAATAGTTTTTACCCACGCCAACACTCAAAACCTTATCATTAATTTTTCGTACAGCATCTAACTGATGATAGCGAGGAAAAATCAATTTTTCTTTCTTATAAATGCGTCCATCTACTTCAAATTCTTCGGTTTGCAAATGTATAAATCGTTGAATAATTTCCATCATACTTTCTTTTGCCAGAATGTTTTCCCATAGATACGAGGTGCGGTAACCATCCGGATTCAGCGGATTTCCTTTTCCGTTGTGAGCCCCTTTATTGAATGGTAGCCAAAAAGTTTTGTTGCCATCCAATTTGGTGGTCATATATACTTCGTCCTGGTCAACGGCAAAATGCACCAAGGCGCGTTTGTTAAAGGCAAAAAGCAATTCGCGGTTATCGCGTGTAGTGCTGTATTGCTTCAAAGCGTTTCCCGTATTTTGTCCCGTAAATTGATTTTTAAGTTCCAGAGTAGCAACAGGAATACCATTCAAAACCAAGACAATATCAACAGAATTTTTTGTTTTACTGCTGTAATAAATCTGGCGATATACTTTCAGATTATTCTGATTGTAAAGTGCAATAGATTCAGGATTTAATCCTGATGCCGGTTGAAAAAACGCCATTTGAAAGCGCACGCCATAATCGGCAAAACCATTGCGAAGCACGTCTAAACTGCCTCGTAAATCCAACTCTTTATACAAACGCTGAATGACACGGTTATGAGCATCTTCTCCATGAATAGCCAAAATTTTCTCCCAGCGTTTGGGTTGCGATTTTTGAAGAAAATCAATGACGTCGTATTTGAATAGGCCTAACTCCGGGCTGTAGTCAGGGGCGTTACCGGCAGTGTATCCACCTTGCTCTGTGAGCGATTGTACTAATGCGGTTTCAAATGTATTTTCGGTGGTAATGTTCATTGTTCTTCGTTGTTATTCATTTCTATCATTGTTATTTTTATTTGCTTGTGCTGTCAGTTCTTTAACAGCTTTATCGAAATCGCTTTCCAACAGTCGCATTTCTCGTTGCCGGTAAATCTCAAACTCTTGTTCGGCTTTTTCTACGGCTTGTTGGTGTGAAATTTTACCTTTATCGTTCAAAATATCTTTATTCAACATTTTGAGTTGCCGGTCTAAAAAGTTTTTCCAATCATTCATTGTCATTGGTTTTTG
>WQWP01000073.1 GCA_009787485.1 Lentimicrobiaceae bacterium
AACCCAGAAAACGCGATAAGATAATGTGATCTATTTTTTCTCCTTCTTCTCCTTTTTCTCCTTCTTCTTCGGCGTCCAGCTCTCTAAAAAATCCTTTTGATTATTAAACTCATGGCGGTAGCTTATGCCGACACCGCCGCCTTGCGGAGGAGTTACAGAATTTAGATTATTGATGTCGTTGAAATAGAAAAAACGGATCCGCCAATTTCTTGCTTCGTTTAACCAATAGGAAATACGCAAATCGCCTACGAAATTATTTTGCAAATTTGTTGCACCATATCCTAAGGTGGTTTCTATCAATAATCTATCGTTTCGCAAATTCACTGCGGCACTTACCGAATATTCCGTATAATCATCATCCTGACTCTGACCGTCAATATAATTAATTCCAATATTCACATTATTTAATTGGTTGGAGATAAATGAAGTAAGTATTCCAGAGACCATATCAATTCCGGTTGCATAAGATAATGGCGAATCATTCATACCCGATCCGACAGCGAGAAAAGTATTGAGAAAGACAAACGAGAAAAACTGGCGAATGCCATTTTCATGATTGGTAGTATCTAATACAGTAAATACTGTGTTTTGCTCTTCGTTGGTTAATCTTGGAAAAGAAAAACTGAAAGTAGGATTTGGATTCATTAAGTTGCCGCCCAAATTCAAATAAGCATGCACATCAGTGCGTCCAATAGCATTAAGCTCCGAACTTAATGAAGTTAAAGAAGCCGTTTTTTGATAAAGCGCTCTTACATTTATTTGCGCTGTAGTGAGTGGTCCCGCAAACGAAATCGTTCCACCTTCTACAATCGTAAAATTACGAGGGAAGAAATTTTTCAACGACATATTAAATGTTCCGCTTACAATAGACAGGATGCCATCCAAATTCATGTTGCCGGAATTTGTATTGTAGGTTAAATGTAACCTGCCTGACGTCTTGCATTTTAAGGTGCCGTCAATCGGATCTAATTCCAATCTCACATCGGCATCTCTGGTAACTTCAAAGGTAAAATCGAAGTTCAATGCGGTGGAAAATTGTTTCGTAGTCACAACAGGCGCCTCTTTAGCGGCGGCGCTCTGCACAAAGTATATGCCTTGTGCAGAAGATACGCTACTTGTCGAATTGAGCGGAAAAGTAATTGTAGAACCGGATAACGTCTTGATATTACGGCTTGTAAAATTGAGCTGACGGGTATCGCCGGAAATGGAAACATCGCCGGAGACAAAACCATCGCCAAAAAACGGGGTATCCATTTTTCTGGGGGTATTCAACACCATAATTCGTGGGGTAGAAATACTCAAATCTATTTTAAAATCCTTAAACCTGTTATGGTGCACAAAGCCCGACAGCGTGGCATCATTATTAAATTTATCTTTGATTAACACTTGATTAAAGAGGATACCTTCCCGATTAAACAAAATTTCCTGATCAGAAATATAATAAACGGTATTTAAAGGGGCGATGCCCAACAGTGCGTTTCTAACGCGCACTTTACCATCAAAATAAAGCGAATCGGGATTCATAATAAACTCCAAATGCCCTGACGCTTCTCCGGAAACCACATCGCTAAAGGAAGCCAAAAAAGGAGATAAGAAACCGATTCTCAGCGTGTCCATGTCGGCACGCACCCGAAGTTCCCGCTCTTTCACCGCAAAACTTCCGTTTAAAGCGATGATTTTATTGGGCATAGAGAGATAATCAGCATAGTTAAAGTCTAAAACATTAGCAATCGCATTGTTACCACTTGATAAAATACCTCCATAAAAATGAGGTTTGCCATCGTTTAACATTTTTGCATCCAAAAACAAATCGCCTAAAAGTTCTTCGTTAAAAACAAAGTCTCTTACAAAAGTTTTTCCATCCGCTATAAAGTGGTCAATATTAGGAGTAATGGTAGCCGTAAGCGACATTTCGCCACCCAACGTCATGCCTGTTCTTGCAATGAGGCTATTCAACAGCGACATATCAAAGTTTTCCAATTGGATATTACATTCTTTATCCGAGTTTTTTGATATATCGCCATTTACGCTCATTTTTCCCACATTGGAAGACAAGACTAAATGGTCGAAACTTAATCCTCCATTTTCAAAGCTTATGGTGTTGCCGTCTCCGATGAACTGCCACAAAGATTCACGAAGGAATAACTTAGAGTTGGTAATTTTGAGTGAGATATTTTGCGCAGCATCTCCCAAAAGCAAACCGTTAAACTTATTTAGCTCATTGATAGAAATCCCTTTCGGATTGCGCCATGAGGTTTGAAAGTCAATTTGTTCTCTATTGCTGTTTGTATGAATGTCAATATTTGAAAAAGTAAGATTTCCGCCTCTTTTTTGAAAGATGGTCAAAGAATCGCATTGAAGTTGTATGCCCAACAATTGCTGGTCGGTCATTTTTCCCTCTGCGTTCAAATTATTCAACCTTCCTATACCGCCATAACTGATTTGAGACAAGAAAATATTAAAAGTATCTTCACTTCTTGTTTTTCCCAAATGAATGGAAACTGCCGAATTTGACGACAGATTTAATTGAGGAAGAAGCAAGTTCGTGAGATTTCGTGTATAGAAAAATTGAACATCTAAGTCAATAAATTGCACAGAATCGGTGGAAGCGACTTCTTGGGTAGCCGCAAAAGTTCGATTGCGGTCAACGATTTCCGGGAGATAATAATGTGCTGCATTTTTGACAGTTGCCACAATATCCTTCAAATCATAATTAGTTTTGAAAGCGACATTAACTGCATTCGAGTGAATTTGATATTGCGTGGGCAAATTTGGTTTATTGATGGCGGTAAGGCGAAACCAATCTATGCGAGAGGTTGTTTCCTTGTTGGTTAATCTAGCGTTATCAATACCCGCAAAACCGTTAAAATTTTCAAATCGGGTGCCGCTCATTGCCATCGTAATGGAATCAAAAGCAAGCGCTAAATGTGGTATTTGTTGCAGTTGGTAAATCATTCTGTCAAAACCCTTAGAAGTGGCGGTTACTTGATACGGAAAATGAGAGAAAAACTCATAAAGTTTTATATCTGTGTATGTTAATGCAACATTGAGCAAGGGCACTTCTCTTGTGAAGTTCAGATTACCTTTCAAATTAAATGAAGCCACAGAATCAGCGCTACTAAGTGCCAAAGTTATTTGTTTTTGTGTGTAACTACCATCAAAATCAACACCTTTTAGTGGATAGCCAAAAACATCTACATGGGTAATTTTACCTTGCATGTTTATCAAAGTGGCTGCTAATGCGTCTTTTAGATTTTTTGTCTGATCCAGATCTCCTCTGAAAGTGCTTTTTAAACTCACTTTATTCAGATATTTAGGTTGATTTAAAAGGCATGCGATATTCACATTATTACAAGCAATGGCACCGGAATATGAATTCGGGGTTGTTTTCATTTTAACCTCTACGGTTCCTACATTGGTTTGCGCCAACAGTTCTGTGTTAAAGTTTGCCATAGAGCCTTTAAAAATTCCGTTTAGCCTTGAATTAGTTATAGTTTTTATAGCATCCGGAAGCGTTATCGTTTTGCCTTTCGGCAGTTTAAATTGTGCAAGTTCGCTCAAATTAACAATCGCATCTCTCACATAAAAATCGAAGGTACTATTTTTGAAATCCAAGAGATTTTCAATCGCAAAATTTCCGGAGATACGTGTTTGTAGCTTGTATGTAAGATAGATATCTTTCGTTTGAAGATGATTTACGGGACCTCCTACGTATCCTGAAAAAACAAATTGATTATCCATTCCTTTCAGCGCCGGCGCAAAATAGATCACATCCTGCATGGCGAGGCTTGTACTTTTCACCTCCGTATCGAAAATAACCTTGTTCACAAAATCGGAATAATCGGGAAAATCAGCATATCGAAAAGCAAAATTTCCTGCAAACGTACTGTTTGGTGTAGTAAAATTCAAATGATCTAGCAACAACCCCTGACGATAAATACGGAAATTTCCTGTAAAGCTCGAAATTTCAAAACCCGTGTATTGAGACAGCGTAAGCGAATTGATTTTGCAGGAGATGTCGGGACCAAAAACTAAAAAATCATCTACGTTAAGATGAATATGTTGCAGTTCAAAAAAGGCATAATCTATGGTATTGTCGGTTTTGTGCAATCTTTTGTCATCATTAATATAGACAAACCGCACATCATTAAGCGCAATATTTTCGAACAGCAGCTTAAAATTCGGGTCTCTCTTTTCTGTTTTTTTAAACCCTCTTGCCCAAATGGCAATATTCACGTTCTCTTCGCCGGCATATTTACGCAGAACGACCTCTCCATCATCAAGCTCGGCAAAAGACAAAGTTACTTGTGCCTTAGAAGTTTTTGTAAAATTGATTCTCCCTTTCAGCGTAGTAGCAAAAATCATGTTATTGTAATGATGATCTTTAATCGCAAAATTTTTAGCCGTAAGCACAAAAGTAGGAGAAAGATAAACCCTATCCATCGTAATTTCGCCACCGGTAATATTAGTCAGCAGGTTAGACACTTTTGATAAGACAAAGTGCTGAATGGGAGGCACAAAGAGAAGTGTAATAATAAGTAGATAGAGGGCAATAAGACTCACAATAGTCCAGAGGATAATTTTGAGAAGTCGCTTTGCTATCTTTTTCAGCATATTACGTGTATAGTTTGCAAAGAAACGTTTTTTTTTGATTATAGTTGTTCTAAAAACTTCATTTTTTTTATACGTCTCTGCACTTCCCGTTCTACCTGATCAAAATCGGGCAAATCGTTTATTTGCTCCTTCAATGAGCTCTGCCATCGTCCTTTATATTGTGGTAAGCGTTCTATTAATTTCACAGCGAATTCTGGCGCTTGCAAACCTTTGCTTTCGCATTTCGTTTTAAATTAAAGCATTTAAAAATCTTTTCATTTTCAGTTTGATTGTGAAGCAATGTAAAATCAAGGTCTTCCGAAAAGCGATAATCTTCAAAGTAAGCTTTCTTTAGCACCGTTCCGCCTTTGAACACAATTGTTTTTGAGAGTTGTTCATGTTTAGAAATGCCAAACAATATCCACGAAAGAACATAATCTTTTTCTATCTGTTGGTCGCGAACACCTATTTTTCTTGCTTTTTGCTGTATTTCTCCGGGTTTTATCATGTGTAAATTGCTGATTTAATGGTTTCTATTTCTAAATTTTGTTGAATACTCCAACGGCTGATTCGTTGTCCTGTTTTGGGCAATTCTGTGTCAAGTGTTATGAATGATGCAGTTTTTAGTTTTTGCAACTCGTCAATAATATTAGTGTTAATTTCAAGAATTTCTAAAAGAAATCCCAAACGTTTTATTACTGCTTGAGAATCAAACTTATTAGCGTATTCAAGCAGCGTGTTGTAATTTCATATCATTATTGTCAGAATAAATATGACCGCAAAGATATAAAATATTTTACCCTAAATGCAGTTCATGCCCCATCCTATCCTGTTTCGTCTTCAAATACCTGTAATTATCGCCTTTTGGCTCAATAATAATCGGAATCGTCGAAACAATCTCTATACCATGTCCACTTAATCCTACGCGCTTGGCAGGGTTGTTGGTAATCAATTGGATTTTAGTAGCATTCAAATCGCGGAGGATTTGTGCGCCCACGCCGTAGTCGCGTTCGTCGGCGCGGAAGCCAAGCTCGAGGTTGGCTTCTACGGTGTCTCGCCCAAGTTCTTGCAGGTGGTAGGCTTTTAATTTGTTCACCAAGCCGATTCCTCTGCCCTCTTGATCCATGTATAAGACTAATCCTTTTCCTTTATTTTCAATCATTTGCATGGCTGTGTGGAGTTGGTCGCCGCAATCGCACTTGCATGAGCCGAGAATGTCGCCGGTAACACACGAAGAGTGCACGCGTACCATAATTTCCTCATCTTTTTCCCATTCTCCTTTTTTCAATGCCAAATGGGTTAATTGGTTGTTTAGTTGGGTGTAAGCAATTAATTTGAATGTTCCCCATCGGGTAGGCAAAACCACCTCAGCTTCTTTATGGATTAACGTTTCGGTTTTTACGCGGTAAGCGATTAAATCTTGGATAGAGATTACCTTAATATCAAATTGTTTGGCAATTTTCATCAGTTGGGGCAAACGTGCCATCGTGCCGTCTTCGTTGATGATTTCGATTAAGGCGCCGGCAGGGTACAGCCCTGCCAAGCGTGCCAAATCCACCGTAGCTTCTGTATGTCCGGCGCGAACGAGCACGCCGCCGTCGCGCGCGCGCAATGGGTTAATGTGTCCTGGACGGCCGAAATTTGCCGGCTTCATATTGATGTCGGATAGCGCTTTAATCGTTGCCGCACGGTCGTGCATCGAAACACCGGTGGTGCAGCCGTGCCCAAGCAAATCAATGGTAACGGTGAAGGGCGTTCCGTGCAAAGAAGTGTTGCTTAACACTTGCATCTCGAGTTCCAGTTCTCTGCATCGTTCTGCGGTGATGGGGGTACATAAAACGCCGCGCCCGTAGGTCATCATAAAATTTACCTTTTCTGGGGTAACTTTTTCGGCGGCGATGATAAAATCGCCTTCGTTTTCACGGTCTTCGTCATCTACTACGATTAGGAACTTACCGGTGTTGAAGTCTTTTAGGGCTTCTTCTATGGTGTTTAGTTTGATTTCCATAATGTATTTGTACTACTTATTCCTAATCTCCACGCTCCTAATGTACCAATCATAAGTCTCAACATCGGTACTCGGTGCGTTATAGCGGAATGCTATTCTGAAAGAATTGGCATTGATCTTTTTGACAGGAAAGGGTTTACTCAAGCTTAGAGATGCAGAACCACCAATTTCTTCTCCTGATGCTAATAGCTTCCAATCGTCCTTATCAAAAACGGATGAAGTTGATGTGGTGTACCAAATTTGATATGCATCATAATTTGGGAACAATACACCCAGTTCATGCTCAAACCGCAAATACCCGTTTTCCAAATCGGAATAAGTGATTACGGGAGAAATAAACCAATCATCCATAGCGGTAGGAGGATCAAATGCTTTATTTCCAAAGTGCGCCATCCATCTTGAAGAAGCTCTGTGCCTCCATTCCGTTTTTCCCTGTGTAGAAGGATAAATACTCCATTTCCCTTCCCCTATCGGATTGGATGTAAAATCAAAAACAACAGATTCTATAGGTCGCGAATCAATCACTTCTATATCCTCTCTCGTTCTAATCATGAGTTGCTTACTTCCTCTATAAACGGTTAATATTCCGGTAAGATTATATTCTTTATCTTCAATAATCATGCTTCTGAATTTTGCGAAGTTAGACGTGCGCACGGTTACCGAGTCTTTTCTTCCGTTGGATAGGAAATACGCCACCCAATCGGTAGTAATGTGGTTATAAGCAAAAGGCTGCCCAATGGCATTTTCTTTAAAATTAACTCCCTCTATGCGCACCAACTTATTAACCGCAGAAAGATCAATTTTATCGTTGGTTATTGGTTTTGGAACATTATTCAGGCTTGGTTTTCCATCTCTAATAATATATTTTTCAATATACAAAGAGTTGATCCGTCCCACTTGCGTAACGTTATATATCCAGCCCATTTGCGGAAGATCGTTATAATCGCCCACTACTAAATCATTTAAAACAATCACCACTTTTTGCCCTACCGGGTAAAAGTTGAACAAGCCTGTCATATCCAACTGCAATTCTATGCCACCGGTAGAATCTTGAACCACTAATGATTTGTAGTAATTTCCACCTTCATCCGAACTTACCACAACGGCTCTAAGATAGCGTGGAAGATTTTGCCATTGCCGCTCTACGATAGAATCAGGCGGGTTGCCAATGCCAGGTGTGTGTCTATCCAATATGGAAAATTGAGAAAAAGCTTTATTTGTACCAATGGTGTAAAATCGGTTGAGCGCAGTTGATTCTTTCCATTCCGGTATATCAAATTCAGGTTCCGGCCATTCTTTGCATCCGAAAAATATAAATATACCAAGAAATAGCACTAATAGAAGTCGTAATTTATTCATAATCATATAATTTTTAATTCGTAATTCATAATTCTTCTTACATCACATTCGCCTTAAAAGCAATATTCATAATTGCCCACATTGGAAAAACGGTAGTAGTTTTGTATTGGAAGGCAATTTGAAGATTCGGATTTGTAACAATACTTTCACTTAAACGTAATACAGCTTCTCTTCTACCTACTTCCGGTGTAAATTCTAATGGATGCCAGGTTGTTCCGTTAACAGTGTAGAGCACTTGCAGATTTTCACTTGCTTCAACATCAAGTATGTAATTGAAAGTAAGCGCCACATCTTTTTCTCCTGCAAAATTAAATTTCGGCGATACTAACCTGCATTCCGTTTCATTTCCAACGGGCGCCTGAATTTGTACACGCGAATTTGAACCTTGCGAAATATAAGTCCAGGCAGTCGTTCCCATAATTTGTTCATTTATCCATCCTTCCTCAAAAGGATTGGTGGTCATATCGAAACTTGTCAAAGTTTTCGGAAATTTAACATCGTCAATACTGAGAATAATGAGTTGTGCCCTAACGGTTGAAAAATCGTCAAACATCGTTAAAATACCTGTAATATTTCCTGTTCCTTGAGGCAAAATATCATCGGCAAACGTATTGTATCTGCTGATGCGAGCTTCTACAGTACCTCCTCCATGTAAATTAATCGCACGGCTAATGGTAGTAGTGGTATTTGAAGGCGCTTCAAAATACTTAGTTTCTCCGTTTGCTTGTGTAAAGTAGCAATTTTCTAACCTGACTAAAGTATGATAGTCTGCTTCAACTATATCGTTCCGACTTCTAATCACTTTAGGGGCAGGTGGCGCTCCGGGGAGCTCAGAACGGAAAATGTGCCGGTTTTCCCAAGAGCGGATAAGATTATTCAGGCGCCCGTTTCCAAATGCGCCCAATTGATAGAATCCAATACCACTAATACTACCATCCGATGCTCTCACACTCACGTAATTTCCCAAAAGCAATCCTTCCGTTTTTACAAAAACACGTTGCCCTATGCGATATCTTGAATAATATGGGGCAGTTGTGCTGCTTGCAATACGAATGCTTATGCCGCCGGTTTCATCCTGAAAAAAGAGCTCTTGGTAAGCACTACCAAATTGATCGGTAGAGGTTACAATCCCTGTAATGACAATGTTGGTGTCAATCATCGTTGTAGGATTGGCGCCGCTTAGTTCGTGCAGTTGTTGAAATTCGGCAATCGTCATATTTGCCTCTACATTAAATTCCAATATTGGCGCTATTGCCTTTTCAAAGCACGCCGTTAACAAAATGCCAATAATAATTATTAATAGATTGGTCTTCTTTATCATGTTAATCATATTTATCATATTTTATTAAATATTAAATCTTTAATTTTAAATCCTTAAATCCAGGTTCTAATTAAACGTAAAATTAAACCCCGCAAAAAACGTAGTTCCAAACGCATAGTAGTATTTATTTGGGAATTTGTCCGGATCCTCACTATTGGGGTCATAGCGATAAGCTTCCCAAGCTGTAGTAATCAAGTTTTTATTATTGAGGATGTTGGTTACATTGATGTTAAATCCTATGGTATAACGTTTTATCCGCCAACTTTTGCTTACGGAAAGGTCTAATGTAAATTGTCCTTTCATTTGCGCTTGATTAGCAATTTTGAGATACTCTTCGAGAGGTAATTTTCCGCGTGCCTCAGAAGTTCTTCTACTGGGGGCTATTTGGATAAATATCCTGTCGAAATAGTTGGCATTGACATTGACCCACCAATAATTGTGATTGAATTTAAGTCCCAGCGTACCTGCCACTTGCGGCGATCCGGCAACGAAGAAATTTTTCCAGTACACGGGTTGTTGGCTATCCGTATTGCCGTCTCCTAAAAGATCGTATCCGTTTTCAGCATTGGTAGTTACTAAAGGATTGTTGCTATAACGATAATCGCCGAAAGTGCCGGCTAAAATAAGCGTAAACATAGAGGATAGCTTTATTTCTGCACCCAATTCTGCGCCCATATACCGTTGGCTCATACCTGTTATGACGTCGTTTACCATGGTGGCATCAGCATCACTATAATAGCTATATACTTTTGTAAGGTCGTAGAATTGTGTAAAAAACACTGAAGCGCGCATGCTCAAAAAAGGATACTTTGTGATATAAGACAAGTCAACACTTGCAATTTTTTCAGTTCTCAAGTCATGGATATAAGCATTTCTGATCCGTGGCGCCAAAAACGCATTTAAAACACTGGGAGCAGAATTTACAAATTGGCTGTTTAACACTAAGTAATTACGACCCGTTACTTTGTAAGTAATACCGGCTTTTGCGCCGCATTCAAAAAATGCTTCCACGTCCGACTTACCGAATGAATTCTCCGGGAAACGTCCGTTTTTCATAAATCCTTCACGCCACATTTGGGTGGAGCCAAGCTCTCCTCCCAGGTGAAAATCAATTTTCGGATAGGTGAAAGTGAACATTGCCCATGCTTTTTGGTTATGAAGCAAGAAATTATAATCATATTGGAACACATCACCTACAGTTAATTTAGTGCCCATATTGTTCAAATCATTATATTGTACATTTAGGTCTTCGGGTTGAGCGCCTTCCGAAAATTTATCTACATCTAACCAAAATGCGCCACCCAGCAGGTCGTTAATTGTTTTATAGTTATGTTGCTTCAAACCGCGAATATCTACACCGGCAGAGAGTCTAATATTCTTACTTAAATCCGTAATCAAATAAGAGGCGCCCCCCAGTTCAAAATGGTCAATGATACGGTTTTCCACCATATATTGGGCGCGTCGGGGCGCCGGTAGCCCGGTTGCCGTATCTATCCAAGATGCTGCCGTTTGATTTACATCATACATCTGCATCCAATTTATTTGGCGTACATTCTCGTCTGTAAGCCATGCATTTCTCCAAGAGAAAAACAAATCGGCAGTATCTCCTTTATTAATATGATAGCTGGGCATGTAGCGGTAATAGTCGGGGCGCGGGTCGGGCACATCATGCCAGTTTAGCCCGGTGGTATTGTTTCTTCCGAAAGAAGTTGCGACTGTAGTAGTTATGGTATATTTATTGTGTTCGGGAGTAAAATAGTGCGAAAGGAACATTGCCGGCTCAACAGTCGTTCTCATGCGGGCATTGCGCTGTTTGCCTTGATACCAGCCCCAGTTCGGGTTGTAATAGTTGGTGTTTAGTAAGTCGAAGAGTTCCTGCGCAGCGCCGGCTTGCATGCCACGGTGCGTAGGAGAAACAAAAGCCGTTAAGTTTAAAGAGTGTTCCTGATTAAACTTTTTTTCAACGCCCAAAAAACCGCTAAATCCAAGGTAAGAAGTGCCGGGAACATAAGCCAGCGCATCTCCAAAACGTGCTGATGCAGAGCCTACTACCGACCAGCCTTTGATGTTACCGGATGCTGCAGTAAGTATAATTCTATTATTGTAGGTTCTATTCGACAATGAATACGAAGCGCGGTACTGCTTGCGAAAACCGGAAGCGCGCAGGTCGAAGTTGAGCGCACCGCCCACGTTTCCAAAAGCAAAAGTGGCCGGATTCATATTCACCACGCGTTCGGGCCAGCGCACTACATGATTCAATCCGCCCCACTGCGAAAAAGAAGTCTTACCGGTAACCATGCTATTCATACTA
>WQWP01000074.1 GCA_009787485.1 Lentimicrobiaceae bacterium
ACCAAATACAGAAGACCGCAGAAAGGTCGGATGAAAAAAATCACCAAACGCGGTGCGGAGCTTAGCTTTGGTTCATTTGCTATTAAAACCTTAGAGGAACATTGGATCACCGGCCGCCAAATTGAGGCTGCCCGTCAGGCAATTACACGTTACATGAAACGTGAAGGACAATTGTGGATTCGTATTTTTCCGGACAAACCCGTAACGAAGAAACCTGCTGAGGTGCGTATGGGTAAAGGTAAAGGAGCGCCCGAATATTTCGTGGCACGCGTGAGCCCGGGTAGAATTTTGTTTGAAGCAGAAGGCGTACCTTACGAAGTGGCAAAAGAAGCCCTTCGCCTTGGCGCTCAAAAATTACCCGTTACCACAAAATTTGTAGTACGTAGAGATTATTCACCTGAAGTTTAATGCGCAGAAACGCGAATAAATTTGAACAATAGATTATTATGAAACAACGAGTAGTAGTAGAACTTTCAACCCCCGAATTGAAAGAAAGATTAGTGGAAGAACAAGTGCAGTTAAGCAAATTGACATTGAATCACGCCATTTCTCCCATTGAAAACCCCAATAAAATTAAAGAACAACGCAAAACCATTGCGCGTTTGAAAACAGAAGTACGTAAACGCGAATTAACCGCATAAATTTAAACATCATGGAAGAAAACAGAAACAACAGAAAAGTACGTGAAGGGTTAGTTACCAGCAACAAGATGGAAAAATCTATCGTGGTAAGCGTGGAACGTAAACTCAAGCACCCCAAGTATGGAAAATTCTTGAAAAGAACTACCAAATTAATGGCGCACGACGAGAAAAACGAGTGCAACATTGGGGACAAAGTAAAAGTAATGGAAACGCGCCCGTTGAGCAAAAGCAAATGCTGGCGTTTAGTAGAAATCATTGAAAGAGCAAAATAGTTATGGTACAACAAGAATCAAGATTAGCAGTAGCCGATAACAGCGGCGCCAAAGAAGTTTTGGTAATCCGCGTATTAGGCGGAACAAAAAAGCGCTATGCCGGCGTGGGTGACAAAGTGATTGTTACCATAAAAAGTGCGATCCCGTCAGGAAACGTAAAAAAAGGTACTGTAACCAAAGCTGTGGTAGTGCGTACCAAAAAACACATTCGTCGCCAAGACGGTTCCTACATCAAATTTGATGACAATGCCGTAGTATTACTAACCGCATCGGAAGAGATCCGCGGCACGCGTATCTTCGGACCGGTAGCGAGAGAGCTACGTGAGAAACATTATATGAAGATTGTTTCGTTGGCGCCGGAGGTGTTGTAAAAGGGAGAAAGGAGAAGGGAGAAAAGGAAAAAGGAGTTTGATATGAGAGGGCAAAAATGCCCTCTTTTTTTTAGGAGTCAGTTCAAAAATTCGGTTCATAAAAACCTAACTTACGCCTAATTTTTATACCAAACAACCGTAGAAATTGAAGAAAATGGCGAGTTTTTTATTTTGGTGGTTTCGCAGCGAGAAAACGTTTTTGAGATTCAATCCCTTCTACTCTGGCTCTACCAAAACCATCGCATTCAAATAAGTACGACAATCCACGCCTTGTGAGCGTGAATTTTCGCACATATTCCCGAATGCTTTTTTGAAATTGGTAGATTTCGTTATAAACGAGAATAAGGGCTAAATTCCGTTAATGATTAATTTCTTATTTTTTTCTACATATATTTTATTAGTTTAAATTGTTATTATTAAATTAACTCCAAAATCCCATATTCAGAAGACTCCATAAATATTTGAATTTGTTTTTTCATATTTATCAGGGTTTCTTCTATAAACTTTCGGCTTTGATTGCCCGTTCTCAACAATAGTACTTTCGGCGGAAAGTCTTTGAGTGTGGATAAATACAAAAAATCTTCATCGTTAGTAACAATCAACATATTGCGTTTTTTTGCATAATCCCATATTTCTGTGTCTTTTGCAGGAATTGACAATCCTACATCGTCCACATGATAACAATCGGCATAATGGTTTTTCAATACTGTAAGCGATCGCCACGATAAATTGGCATCAAGCAAAAGAGTAATTGGCATAAGTAGGGACGATTTTAATGAACGATTCTCTGTTTGCAGCAAAACTTAACGCCGCAAGAATGTGAATATCTTGTAACATAGGGTAATCATTGAGAATTTCTTCACGCGACATTCCGGAAGCCAACCATTGAAGAATATCTGCTACCGCAATTCGTGTGCCCTTAATACATGGTTTTCCAAAGCGTACTTCCGAATTTATTGATATATAAGAAGCTAAATTTTCCATAATCTTTATGATTTTGAATTATGCCGCAAAATTACGTTTTATTTTTCAATTACGCAAATGCGGATCAAGAAACTCAATTTTATCAAAATTTTCTTATTCCTGCCAACGTGGCTTCCGACAACCGATACACCGTCCACTCATCCAACGAAATAGCCCCAATATACTCTTTGTAAAACCGAATCGCCGGCGTATTCCAATCCAAACAAATCCACTCCATTCTTCCGCAGTCGCGCTGGCGGGCTATCTGCATGAGTTCTGAGAAAAATTGCTTTCCAAATCCTTGATGTCTGTATTCAGGGAAAACGTATAAGTCTTCCAAATAGAGTCCACGTTTGCCGGTAAACGTAGAAAAATTGTGGAAAAACAGCGCAAATCCTATAATTTTTCCCTCATGTTCTCCTAATAATACTTCTGCTGCTTTTTTCACAAATAACGAATCATACAAAATTTCCTCTGTGGCAGTTACTTCGTGTAATAGTTTTTCATATTCCGCAATAGCCTTAATGAGATTGAGGATTACAGGAACATCTTCTTTTGTCGCAAAACGAATTTGCATAATTTAAAAATTTAAAGATTTAAAATTTAAGGATTTAAACTCTTTGCGTCTCTGTGTCTTTGCGAGATTTTCATACCCATTGTACTTCACATTCTATATTTACCTCAAAACGTTCAAAAACAGCCTGTTGTATCTTCTTAGCTAAATCCGTGATTTCTTGCGCCGTAGCATCTCCATAATTTACTAACACCAACGGTTGATAAGGATAAACCCCCGCATCCCCATCGCGGAAACCCTTAAAACCGGAAAGCTCAATAAGCTGCGCCGCCGCTAATTTCACATGATTTTCATCTTCTTCAAAATGAACTAATTGAGGATACTCTTTTTGCAATTTTTCAAATTGAGTTTTTAAAATGACAGGGTTTTTAAAAAAACTTCCTGCAGAGCCAATTTGTTCAACATCAGGCAACTTTCGGTTGCGTATTTCTTTAACTTTTTCTTGAACTAATGCTAATGTTATGTTAGAATGAGTTTGTAATTCATCCACGTTAGGACGAGCTTGTAGCTCGTCCTGTAATGCTTTATACGTCAGATTATAACTTTCAATTTTTGACAATCGAAATACTACGGCGATAATGATAAACTTGTTTTTCAACTCTTGCTTAAACACAGAATCCCTGTAGCCAAATTTGCACGCTTCATTTGAAAAAACATGCGATTTCCCCGTAGCTATTTCGCGAGCATGCACTTCTTTAATCACATCTTTTACTTCTACTCCGTAAGCGCCAATGTTTTGCACCGGACAACTTCCCACCCTACCCGGAATACCGGCTAAGTTTTCTACGCCAAAAAAGTTGTTTTTTGTACAAAAATCAATAAAATCATCCCAATTTTCACCGGATTTTACTTTAATTTCAATAAAATCATCCGTTTCATGTTGAATTGTTATACCTTTTGTGTTAATGTGAATAATAGTTCCGTTAAAATTTGTCGTAAATAAAACATTACAACCGCCGCCTAAGATGAAGAAAGGAGCTTCAAATATTTTTTTATCAAACAGATAGTCAAATTCTTCTTTTTTGTTAATGCAAATAAAATCATCGCAAGTAGCCTCTATTTTAAATGAGTTGAACGGCTTTAAAGAAAAAAGTTGTAACGCGCACTGTTTAAACTTCTTGCCGCGTTCTTCAAAATTGGCGTATCGGTCGTAGCTGGCGGCGGCAGGAGAAAGTAGGCAAATTTTTCCTTTTTTGGTGTGCATGATAGCAAACAAGATGATTTTTTGCATGTCGTTTTCCACGATGTAATTAATGGTTGTTTTCCATTCCGTTTTCATCCGTTCCCCCGCAGGTCCCATAAAAACAATATTTCTTACCGGATTTTTATCCAAATAATCATACAAAATTGCATAATCAATGCCTCTGTCAAAGCCTCCAAGAAACAATGTATCAACATTTTTCAACATTTCTAATGCATAAATCGTAGCTTCCGGCACGGTGGAAATAGAATCGTTATAAAAACGGATTCCGTGTTTTTCTCCTACAAACTCCTGCCGGTGCTCTAAAGGCACAAATGAGGCGATCGCCGTTTCAATGTCTCGATCGGAAATGCCTAATACTTTGCATGTTGTAATAACCGCATGGTATTTGATATGATTTGAAAAAGGATAAAACTTACGAGCAAAATTATGTTGGGTCAATTGTTTGTTAATCCATTCATCTTGTTGATTATACACCAAAATATCTTTTTCATTTTGATACCTTGTAATATTCAATTTGGCTTGCACATAACTTGCAAATGAGTTGAAATGATCTAAATGCTCCTGATACAGATTGAGCAGCACGGCAATATGCGGCGAGTGGTGCACAAATTCTAATTGATGCGCCGAAAGCTCTGCAACTACAAGTGTTTGTTCATCAATCTTTTCAATAATATCAAAAAAAGGCACACCGATATTTCCTGCCAATATTGTTTTTTTATGATTTTGCTGAAGGATGTGATAAATTAAGGAAGCCGTAGTGCTTTTCCCTTTAGTTCCGGTAATGCCAATCGTTTGATTACCATAATATTGTAAAAACAATGCAGTTTGTGAGCTAATTTTCTCCGGCTCAATATAATAATTCAGTTGGGTAAAACTAATTCCGGGCGTTTTCAAAATAACATCGTAATCGTTCAGATTTTGCAGATAATTTTCGCCGGAAATAACAGTTGTATGCTCATCATTAATATCAACAAAATCCTTATCATGAATTACTAAATCTTTGTCAGGCAAATAGTTTCTAATAAACCTAAAAGAAGATTCCCCTTCTCTCCCGAATCCGAGTATAGCAATTTTTTTATCCTTTAAAAAATCAATAACTTTCATTTTCATCATTTCACTTTGCGCCTTCGCGCCTTTGCGAGCCGTTATTTCATCAATGCCTCTATCTCTTCAACCTCCACCGGCACCTCCGCAAACAAATCTATCGGATTCTCCCCTACCACCACATCCGTTTCCAAGCGCACGCCAATCCCTTCTCCTGCAATGTAAATCCCCGGCTCACAACTCAATACCATCCCGGCTTGAAAAACAAATTCGCGTTGCCCTACATCATGCACATCCAACCCGATAAAATGGCTGGTATTGTGCATGAAGTACTTCTTAAACAAAGGTTTATCTTTCGGCTGATTTTTCACATCTTCTTCCGTATAAAGCCCTAACTTAATAAGCTCCTCATCCATACGTTTAAACACATGATCGTTAATTTTATGAATCGTCATGCCGGGTTTAAAAAGCGGAATCGCTTCTTTGTAAATATCTAAAACAGCTTGATACACTTGCTTTTGGCGTGGGGTAAAACGTCCGTTTACCGGCACTGTGCGCGTAATATCTGCAGCATAATTGGCATATTCGGCTCCAAAATCCATCAACAACAGATCGCCGTCTTGCATCTTTTTATCGTTCGTAATATAGTGCAAAATGCAAGTATCGGCTCCCGAAGCCACGATGGGGGCAAAGGAGTAGCCGGTGGCTCCGTTTTTTATCATTTCATAAATCAGTTCGGCTTCAATTTCATATTCGTAAACATCCGGTTTTATGGCTTTTACGGCGCGCAAAAAGGCTTTGTGGGTAATTTCGCATGCTTTTCGGAGCGCTTTAAATTCTTCTGCATGTTTTACGATGCGCAACGGATATAAAATGGGCGCCAATCTTTTATAAGTGTGTAACGGATAAGTTTTTCTTAATTTTTTTATCAATCGAAACTCCTGCGTAGGATGCGTAACTTTCATGCGCGGATTTTCGGGGAAATGCAGATAAATATTTTGCGAATTGACAATAATATTATGCAGCGTACTTTCTAAATTTTCCACAAACATCACGTTTTCAATGCCAGAGATTTCCGTAGCTTGTTCTTTGGTAAGGCGATGTCCGTACCACACGACCATCTCCGGAGAAGGATTTTTGATAAATAGAATTTCGCGGAAAGTGGGGTCATGATGCCAGGGCGCCAGCACCAACGTGGTGTCTTCCTGATCAATGCCGCATAAATACAGCAGTTCGGCATTTTGTTTAAACGGGAATGTGGTGTCGCCCGAGCGCGGATATTCATCGTGCGAAGTGAGAATGGCAACGGAGTTTTGCTCCATTTCGCTTACCACATCCTGGCGGTTTTTTTTGTAAAAATCGGGGTGTAAAGGAGTGTATTTCATAATGGAAAAATTTTGACCGCGAAGGTATAATATTTTTTGTAATTTCTCTGTGAAATTCTGTGAACTCTGTGTCTCTGTGCTGAAAAAAATACTCAGCACAGAGACACAGAATTCACAAAGTAGCACAGAGAAATTGTACACATTATTTTATACTTTCGCGAATTATTATATCGCAGATGATTAAATCGGTTAATTATTTGAATATTAGCAGTTTAAATATATGAAAAAACGAAATCCCCGACAGAATTTTGAAGAAACAAAAAATGCCATCGGCTACGTTGCCCGCAAAGAAGCTACTCAGAAAGATTATGATAGAATCGGTTTTATGTCCGGTTTGGAGGTGCACCAACAATTATTAACGAAAAGAAAATTGTTTTGTCGCTGCCCCGCCGGAATTTACCAAAAGCCTGATGAATTTGATGCGGAATTGATTCGCCACATGCGCCCAACCTTATCTGAATTAGGCGAATACGACGGCACCGCGTTAATGGAATTTCGTACGCAAAAGGAAATTATTTACCGCATTGCGCACCCAACGGCTTGCACGTATGATGTGGATGACACGCCGCCGTTTCCCATTGACAGAGAAGCGTTGGATATTGCATTGGAAGTAGCGTTAACTTCCAGAATGAATATCGTGGGCGAGGTGCACATTACGCGCAAACAATATTTGGACGGCTCTATCCCTACCGGTTTCCAACGTACTGCTATTGTGGGCATTGGCGGAGAAATCCCCTTGAAAAACAAAAAAGTGCGTTTAATCCAAATGAGTGTAGAAGAAGATTCTTGCCGTGAGGTTTCCGACATCGGACACCAACGCATTTACCGCACCGACCGCTTGGGAATGCCTCTTATTGAGACAGTTACCTATCCCGATATGAAAAACCCCGATGAAGTGCGGGAAGCGTGTGATTACATCCGCTTTTTAAATCGCAGCACGGGAAAAGTGCGTACCGGCATCGGCGCGGGGCGCGAAGATGTGAACGTGAGCTGTGCCGGCGGAACACGCGTGGAAATTAAAGGCGTTGCCCGTACCAAATGGATTCCGGAACTTACACACGTAGAAGCATTTCGCCAATGGGCGCTGCTGGCAATTCGCGAAGAATTGAAAAAACGCACCGCTAAAGAAGATTGGAAAATGCAAGCTATAGAATTGAATCCCAAAGATTTTCATTTCTATTACGTTCCTATACAAGAGGCTATGGAAAGAAAAGAAAAACTGTATGCGGTAAATTTACCGAAATTCGGCGGTTTGCTTTCTCATTTTACACAGCCCACGAAACCTTTCTACGATGAATTTACCAATCGTTTGAAAGTGATTGCCTGTATCGAAAAACCAAACATGGCAACCAGCGAAGATATTGATGATGTGATCAGTAACAATGTTTTTGAAAGGCTTCAAACGCTTTTTAACGCCAATGAAGAAGATGCGCAAATTATCTTTTGGTCGCCGGAAGCCGATGTAAAAACAGCTTTGGAAACCATTGAAGAGCGCGCACTTATGTCTTTTGATGGGGTGCCGAACGAAACGCGCAAGTCGTTTGTGGATGGCACGACCATTTTTGAGCGCGTGCTTCCGGGTGCCGACCGGATGTATCCCGATACCGACTCAGCGCCTATTCCGATTCTCTCCTCATATATTGAAGAACTTCGCAAAAACATTCCCGACGAAGTGGTAGAGCGTTACGCGCAGTTAGTAAAATGGAATGTGCCGCAAGATTGTTATAACTACATCTTTACGCATAATTTCTTCCCGCTTATTAAAACCATAGTGGAAGAATTAAAGTTGAATCCCAAACGTGTAGGCGTTTTCTTCGGGCAAAAACTGAAACATTTACACGGGCAACATAAAAAAATCACGTTCCAACCGCAACGTATTTACGACTTGTTTGCTTTCCTGCAACAAGAAAAAATAGATTTTTCTATTATATGTAAAATGTTACAACAGATGTTTTTATATCCAAAAATGGATTTCAATACGATGCTTGGCAATCTAAAATTCAAGAAGGTAGATCCGAAAGAAATTGAAGCGAAAATTCCTGCTTTGAGCGAAAAATTTGCCCCTCGCCGTAAAGATACCAACGCACAAGATAAAGTGAATGCCGTGATGGGGCAATTGCGTATTTTAAGCGAAGGCAATGTTCATTTAGCAGAATTGGCTAAAAAAATATAACACGGTGGCTTTACAGGAAACATTTGAAATACAAGGCAATTGGCTGTTTAAAAGAAGAAGTCTCTTTCCTCTGTTCATACTGATACCCGGCGTTTTGTGGTATGTTTTTTTACTGTATAACCACCAAGTTTCAGTTCATGCCTGGTGGATTGATTTTCTGTTTTTGTGCATCGGTTTCTTAGGTTTAGGAATTAGAATTTTTACCATAGGATTTACGCCCGTTGGCACCAGCGGCAGAAATACCGGAAAGGGCCAAATTGCCGAGCAGTTAAACACATCGGGCATCTATTCCATAGTGAGACATCCGCTATATTTGGGAAACTTTTTCATGTGGCTTGCTCCGGTGCTCATCTTATCGGATTTATGGTTTACCTTGTTCTTTTGTGCATTCTATTGGATTTATTACGAAAGAATTATGTTTGCTGAAGAACAATTTTTGAGAAAAAAATTTGGACAAGCTTACTTAGATTGGGCAAACGAAACACCTGCATTTTTCCCAAAGTTTTGGCAGTATAAAAAAACGAGTTTAAAATTTTCCCTGAAAAACATACTCAAACGCGAGTATAGCGGTTTCTTCGGGTTAGTTTTTATAATGACGATGTTAAGGATGACTGGATTTGCGGTAACAACAAAACAACTCTATCTTGATATGCCTTGGGTTGTTATATTCTTAATGGCGTTTGTTATCTTTTTGTCGTTAAAGATATTGAAGAAGTTTACGAAGGTTTTGGATGTGGAGGGGCGGTAGATTAGTAGGGGTCAGTTTCATTGGAATGTGCAAGTTGCTTCCGAAATACCGAAAAACACTTACGACAGAAGACAGAAAAGAACTAATTTAAAAGCTCCTCTACTATCTCTCCGGATACAAATTCACCCTCACATAATGCTCCACATCAAAATATTGTTGCAAAAAGTGTGCAATATCTTTGGAGGTGAGCTTATTCACACGCTCCTCAAACGTAGAAATGGTAGTAATATCATCATTTTGAATCCACATATTTGTAAGCAAATGTCGCCAAACTTCATTGGTTTGCATTTGGGTTTCGCGTTGTTTAAGCAGTTGGTTTCTTACTTTGGTCATGGTTTCTTCGGAAGGACCATGTTGTTGCATGTCTCTTAAAATTCTAAATGCAGCATCGGCAAGATTGTCGGTGTTATTGGGATTGCATCCGAAGAAAATGATCATCGAATATTCCGGTTTCGGAACTTGATGAAAATTGAATATGAGCATGGGAGAATATACGCCGCTCATTTTTTCACGAATTTCGGCTATCAATTCTATATCTAAAGCATCTTTCAGGGCGCGCAAAATGGTTTTGTTCTCTTCTGTCCATGTAAATTCTTTTTGAAAACCAATGCCCACAAAACTTTGCTCTTCTGTGCCGATAAATATGTCCTGATCTATTTGTTCCGCAGGAAATCCTTTTACTACATCAGGGTTAATCATATCGCATTTTGCAACAGTTGGAAGTGAGCCCAAGTAGAGTTCAAGAAAGTCTCTCATTATGGTTTCATCAAAATTTCCTACAAATGTAAAAATAAAACCTGCCGGATTGGCAAAACGCTCTTTGTAAAGTTCAAACGCTCTGTCATAATCAGCGGTGTTAATGAAATCATCCGTATAAATAAAACTTACGAGTTGGTGGGGCGAATAAAAATCGTTTTGAGTAATAGCCTTTACTATATATTTAAGCGCCCGATACATAGGCATAGATTCAATCATTTTAAGCTGCTCTGTGATTTCTTTTGTAATCAACTCATATACGGTAGGATCGTATCTTGGAGAAGCAAAAAAAGCATGCAAGTACTGGAAGAAAAATTCCAAATCTTTTGGGGTTGAGCTTCCGGTCATTTCTTCCGTAAAAATGGAGATGTCGGGAGTAAGTCCCACTTGTTTTCCTTTCATTTTCTTGGTTAACGAAACATAATCAATCTCGCTGATACCGGCTCTATCCACAAAAGCAGCGGCAAGAACACCGGAGGCCAAATCAGTTTCGCCATACAAACTCATGCCTCCTCTACTTACAGCTCTAAACAAAATCTCATCATTTTTAAAATCGGTTTTTTTCAACAATACTGTAATGCCGTTACTGAGAGTTACTTTTGTTACACCTACATCAGAAATTAGATTTTCAGAGATAATTTGACCTCTTTGCAACGACTCTACATCCACCATTTCCTGTTCTTTATACGTGTCGATGTAAGGCTCTACATTTTCTAAAGAAGCGTCTTTCACAATAGCCAAAATTTCTGCTTCGGCAGGCACCATCACGCCTTCTTTTTCGGGCGCCATTACAACAACTGCAATATTTTCTTTGGTAATCCATTGATTAGCCAACGCATTCACTTCTTCTAAAGTAATCTCTTCCAAATACTTCTTTGCATAATTAAAAACGCGTTTTGCACCCGGAATGGGGTCTTTACGCAAATAGTGGCTCAAATACTC
>WQWP01000075.1 GCA_009787485.1 Lentimicrobiaceae bacterium
AGTACTAATGTTCGGCTGGGAATTCCCCCCACACATCGCAGGCGGTTTAGGAACAGCCTGTTACGGCCTCACTAAAGGCTTGGCAAAAAACCACGTTGAGGTGCTTTTTGTAATGCCTAAAGCCTCTAAAGATGAAGATGAAACATTCGTGAAAATCATCAACGCGAGCGATGTGGAAGTGGATACGCGCGTTACCAATTTGCAAGAGTTTTCAGAGCAAGTGCAGTTTTTGGAAGTAGAATCAAAATTGATCCCCTATATTGGATTAGATGAGTATTATAATATTGTTGATCAATTGAATAGCGGAGTTTTGGAAGAAGAGCAAATCGCTGAAAAACGCAAATATGAGTTTTCCGGAAAATATACTGCCAATTTGATGAATGAAGTGGAGCATTACGCCATAGTGGCTGCGGAAATTGCGCGCAATTACGATTTCGACATTATCCATGCACACGACTGGCTTACTTATAAAGCCGGTATCGCCGCGAAAAAGGTAAGCGGAAAGCCATTGGTGGTGCACGTGCACGCAACGGAATACGACCGCTCGAGTGAGCACAATAGAAACGATATCGTGTATGGCTTAGAACGTTACGGAATGGCAGAAGCAGACGCCGTTTGCGCCGTGAGTAACTTAACCCGCAATATCGTCATTGAAAAGTACGGCATTCCCGCAGAAAAAGTATTTACGCTGCATAATGCGGTAGAGCCTACCGGCAAGGAGGTCATTCGTGAAAAATATGTAGATGAAAAAATCGTAACTTTTCTGGGGCGCGTTACTTTTCAAAAAGGTCCTGAATATTTTGTGGAAGCTGCCAAAAAAGTATTGGAAAAAGCGCCTAATGTGCGTTTTGTGCTTGCCGGCGACGGCGACATGATGGCGCAAACCATTAGCCGCGTAGCCGAATTGGGCATCGCAGACCGGTTTCATTTTACCGGATTTTTAAGAGGCTCTGACATTGACCTGATGTTTGGCATGAGCGATGTGTATGTAATGCCTTCTATTTCAGAGCCATTCGGCATTTCGCCGTTAGAAGCGATGAGGGCGAACGTGCCTACGATCATCTCTAAGCAATCTGGTGTGGCTGAAGTGCTTACACATGCCATAAAGGTTGATTTCTGGGATATTGACGGTATGGCGGATGCCATTTACGGAATCATTAACTATCCGGCGCTATCCCACTTTTTTGCCGTAAAAGGAAAAGAAGATGTGGATAATTTGAAATGGGAACATGTCGCCAAAAAATTGAAAGAAATTTATCAACACACCATAGATACCGTATAACAGTGCAGCAAAAATCTTCTAAATACTACATTTACCTCCTCATATCCATGTTTTTATGGGGAGGTTCTTTTGTGTTCACCAAGCATCTGCTTATCGATTTTAATCCGATTACCATTATTTTTATACGCAGCTTTATTGCCGCGCTCGTTTTTGCAATTTTTTGCATTATTTTGTATAAAAGTGAGTTTAAAATTGCAAAAAAAGACTTCAAATATTTCATTGGATTGGTGTTTTTCGAGCCTTTTCTCTATTTTATATTTGAAACCTACAGTTTGCAACTTTGCGATGCTTCGGTAGTTTCTGTAATTATTGCCACTATTCCATTATTTGTGGCGTTGATGGCGGTTTTTGTTTTCAAAGAAAGACTAAGCGGACTCAACTTTTTCGGCATATTTTTATCTATTTCGGGGATCGTCATTATGTTGTGGCGGCACTTCACGCATGTTGATTTTAGCATGTTGGGTGTTTTGTTGGCATTTGGCGCTGTTCTATCTACCATTGGATACAATTATTTCCTAAGAAAGCTCACTTTTTCCTATAGTCCGATTATTATTATTACATGGCAAAATATTCTCGGATTGATTGCATTTTTTCCGCTGGTTTTTATTGTAAATGATGCTGAATCTGTTGTATCTCAATACCATGCTTTAGGAAATACAATGAACTTATCTTTCATGCTGATTTTAGCCATTTTCTGTTCATCCATCGCTTTCATTCTTTACATTGACGCCATGCGCACTTTGGGTGTAGCACGCACCAATATCTTCATCAACCTGATTCCGGTGATGACGGCAATTATTGCATTTTTTGTTTTAAAAGAAGAGATCACATTGCCCAAAGTTTTGGGTATTATCATGGTCATTATAGGAATATTTTTAGTGCAACAAAAGCGGAAGGCAAGGCAAAATAATTAATTTTTATTTTATTTTTTGGGCGTGCCCCTCGCTCCCACCCACATTCGGCGGCGGCTCAGCCGTCGTCGTTTTATGCTGTTCGGTGCCGCCGATGCCATCATTTGCTCGGGTCGCGGTGGCTACGGGGTTCGCTTCGCTCCCGTACTCGCCTTCGGCTCGCACCGGCTTCGCCGCCCTCCGCCTCGCTCACGCAGGGGGAATGGCAAAGGGTGGTGCGAAGCCAAAAAGGCTGAAAGCCTTATAATCAATAGCGTAGGGCATCGCCCTACGAAAGGGCGTAAACGCGAATCTAAGCCCTGCAAGGGCGTAATCATTTGTATTTCAGGCTTTCAGCCTGACGAATGAGACGGCACCCATTTCCGTAGGGCGATGCCCTACGCTATTGATTATAAGGCTTTCAGCCTTTTTGGCTTCGCACTACAGGATGCCATTCCCCTGCGTGAGCGAGGCGGAGGGCGGCGAAGCCGGTGCGAGCCAAAGGCGAGCACGGGAGCGAAGCGAACCCCGTAGCCACCGCGACCCGAGCGTGTGTATGAGGTGGGAGGTATGCGGTGAGAGGTGTGGGGTGGAAAAGCGAGGGGCACGCCCAAAAAATAATTAAAAAAAAATTAGAATGAAAAATCATGTAAATTCGCCACCAAATTAAACAAACAGATATGGATTATATTTCAACACGTGTTGCCACTATGGCAGAATCAGAAACGCTGGCTATGACGCGCATTGCGCGCGAGCTTAAAGAAGCCGGAAAAGATGTAATAAGTTTAAGCATCGGAGAGCCCGATTTTAATACGCCGGAAGAGATTAAGGCGTTTGGAAAGCTGGCGATTGATGAAAACTACTCGCACTATTCGCCGGTGCCCGGGTACTTGGATTTGCGCAAAGCGATTTGCAAAAAGTTTGAACGGGACAATGGATTGCGTTATACACCCGAGCAAATTGTGGTTTCTACCGGCGCTAAACAATCTATTTTTCAAGTAGTAATGGCTACCGTAAACCCGGGCGACGAGGTGATTATCCCTACGCCGTATTGGGTTTCGTATCCGGAGATTGCTAAATTTGCCGGAGCAAAAATCATCCGCATTACTACGCAGTTAGAAGATGATTTTAAAGTAACGCCGCAGCAATTGCGCGATGCCATTACGCCCAAAACGAAAATGATCATGTTTAGCAGCCCTTCCAACCCTACGGGAATGCTTTACACCAAAGAGGAGCTCGAAGGCATTGCCGAAGTATTGCGCGAAAACCCGCACGTGTTAGTCATGGCGGATGAAATTTACGAGCACATCAATTTCATGGGCAAGCACCAAAGTTTAGCTCAGTTTGAATATATTAAAGACCAAGTGCTTACCATAAACGGCGTTGCCAAAGGTTTTGCCATGACCGGCTGGCGTATCGGATTTATCGGTGCCACCAAAGAGATTGCCAATGCCTGCCAAAAATTGCAAGGACAAATCACTTCGGGCACCTGCTCTATTGCCCAGCGCGCCACTTTAAAAGCCATGGAAAGCTCTCCCGAAATTGACGCCGACATTGTTCGCATGCGCGAAATTTTTAAACAAAGAAGAGATTTAATGTTCGGCCTTTTAAAAGAAATTAAAGGCTTTGAAACGCGGCTCCCGCAAGGCGCTTTCTATTTCTTCCCGGTTGTTTCTTCTTTATACGGCAAAAACGCCCCCGCAGATTCCTTATATGCAAAAACTTACAACAGAACGGTCATCAACGATTCTACCGACATGAGTATGTATTTATTGTACGATGCCAATGTGGCAACTGTGCAAGGGGTGGCTTTTGGAGATGATAATTGCATTCGTTTATCGTATGCGGCGGATGAAAAGTCGTTGGTGGAGGCTTGCAGGAGGGTGAAGGAGGCGGTAGAAGGGTTGGTGTAGAGCATAATAAACCAATGAAAAAATTAATCCTCCTCGTAGCATCCCTTTTCTTAATCATAACAACATACGGACAAAATAACACCGCAACGTTGTTAAAAGAATTGCAAACAGCTATTGACAAAAATGAGCACCGTTTCGATATTTTAGAAAAAAAGATTGACGACGTGCTTTGGTATCACAAAGTAGGCGATATTGCCTTTATTGACAAGGTGGTCATTACTGGTCCGCCTCCGGCAAATGAGAAAAATGCTACGTTAGGCTTCAATAATCCCTTGAAGTTTAATGCTTACGTTTTCATCCCGAAAAAGACTGATGTTAGCAAAAAATATCCGCTTATTGTTTTAGCGCATGGTGGAGTGCATGCTAATTTTAGCACTTACAACACGCACATTTTAAGGGAATTGATGGCACAAGGATATATCGTTGTTGCGCCCGAATACAGAGGCAGCACCGGCTATGGTGAGTCTTTTTGGAAAAATATTGACTACGGCGGACTTGAAATACAGGACTGTGATGCAAGTCGCGCCTACATGGTTGAAAATTATAGCTTTATAGATAAAACCCGCGTAGGCGCAGTAGGCTGGAGCCACGGTGGGTTGATTAGTTTAATGAGCGTGTTTCAATACCCTGAGAATTATGCTGTTTGCTTTGCAGGAGTGCCGGTTTCCGATTTAGTAATGCGCATGGGATACCAAGGAGAAAGTTATCATAATCTTTTTTCTGCCGATTATCATATTGGAAAAAAAGCGACAGAAGATCCGGAAGAATACCGCCGCCGCTCACCCGTTTGGCACGCAGAAAAACTGAAAACGCCATTATTGATTCACACCAATACTAATGATGACGATGTGCACGTGATGGAGGTAGAATCGTTAATTCGCGCTTTAAAGGCTGCCGAAAAAAAGTTTGAGTATGAGATTTTTAAAGATATTCCCGGTGGGCACTCTTTTGATAGAATTGACCTGAAACAATCTCGCGAAATACGTTTGAAAATATGGAGCTTTCTTGCGAAATATCTCAATCCGCCGGCTCCAATGAAGAATTTGAAGGAGATGGAGAAGGCGGCGTATGTGGTGATTGAATAAATTTGATAAAATTAGTTAGTTAAGCGCACTTTTAATCATAATTTGCACTTTTCCCTTCAATTTCTGCACATTTTCATCCGCATTGGGATAAACCGGAGGTAAAAACGATACGAATATCCGTGCCAACGGTCTCGGAAGACGTTTAAAGCGGTAGGCGGCGCGCTCGGAGCCCGAAATGGCAACCGGAACAATAGGAATGTTCAATTCTTGACTTAAAATAGCAAACATATCCTTAAACTCCTTCATTTTCTTCTCTTTAGTACGCGTTCCTTCCGGAAAGATAATCACGTTTTTTCCTTGTCGCAACACTTCGCTCATTTGCACAATAGCCTCGCGAAGGTTGGTGTTAATATTCATCAGAATAATATTATTTCGGGGCGCCATAAAACGTGCAAAAACAGACTGAAAATGTTTGTCTTTTGCAAAAAAGAACGTGTTTTTTACTCTTTTCCACGGTAATCGCGCCGTAATCAAAACACCATCTAATCCGCTCCGGTGGTTTGCCACAAAAATTACCGGCTGATTGGGAATGTTTTCTTTTCCTTTTCCTCTTAAACGAAAATATAAATGAAAGGTAAGTTTAATAAAATTGACTGTAAACCAATGGATAAATCCGGAATGTGGTAATTTTAGTGTAGATTTTTCCATTTGCAAAATCTCTTTCCACGACATTTCATTTTCATTGTATTCCGTGGCTTGTTTTTCAATGTGCAAGCTCAATTTTTCTAAACAACACAATTCGTCTAACTGTTGTGTTTTCAACGGTATAGAAAAAGCGTTTTCAATAAAAGCGAGCAAAGAAAGTTTGTTCAACGAATCCATCGCCAAATCTATTTCAAAATGATCGTCGGAATATGCTTTTACATTCAATTCTTTCTCAATAAATTGTTTGAGTATTTTATAGGTATCTGAAAATTGTTCAATATTTTCTTCCGGTCTTTTTTCCTTTTTTTGAATGAGTTCTTGCAATTTAAACCGCTGCACTTTTCCCAATCTGGTTTTGGGCAATTCTTCCGAAATGATGTGAAACTGTTGAATGCGCTTGTAATTCATGGCATTTTTGTTGTATTCGGCAATCTCATTTTTCAGCAATTCTTCCAAATTTCCATCAGAGTATAGGCGTACAGCATTCATTTCCGGATAAATGAGTAAATGTAGTTGGTCATGATGATGAAAAACGGCAATTTCTTTCATAAAAGCGCTATTTTTCATCAATTCGTACTCAATTTCTACAGGGTTGATATTTTTTCCGTTAGAAGTTACTATAATTTCTTTAATTCTGCCGGTAATTTTTAGTCCGATAGAATCAAGTATTCCGGTGTCTCCGGTGTGCAGCCAGCCATCACGAATAATAGCAGCTGTTTCTTCGGGTTTTTTGTAATAGCCTTGCATTACGTTGTTTCCTCTTACTAAAATTTCGCCGTTTTCGGCAATTTTTACTTCACAGCCAACCAATACTTTACCTGCGTAGCCGTAATGCCACTCGCCGGGTCGGGTAAAACTAATCATGGGCGCACATTCGGTCAAACCGTATCCTTCCAATATGTAAAACCCTAAAGTTCTGTATATTTTGGCAATCTCTACAGGCAGTGCGGCGCCACCGGAAGGCATATATTGAATATGTCCTCCAAATTTTTGGTGCACTGCTTTGAAAACTGTTTTTGAAAAGGCGCGCCATTGTAGTAATGATGCCAATTTATACATTGTTTTTGCCACAAAACTTGAATTAATTTTCGACATGATGCCTTTAGCTAACATTTCATACAATCGCGGCACCCCAACAATGATCGTGATTTTTCCGTCGTTTAAGGTTTGTAAAATCGACTCCGGTTTCATGCCGTCTGTAATCCAACAGGTTGCCCCTGCATAAATGGGCACCAATGTGGCGCCGGCATAAGGAAAAACATGGTGTAGCGGCAACAGAACCAGCACATTACTATTCATATTAAAAATAGGTAATTGATTGGTAATTGCATCTATGTTATACCAAAAATTCTTAAAGGAAATCATGACTCCTTTGGGCAGTCCGGTGGTTCCTGAGGTATAGATAATTGCCGCAATCCCATCATCTTGTCTCATCGGAATTTCTACTAAGGGTACTTCTTCAATATTTGAAAGCTCAATATCCGAAGCAGATAAAATAGTGAACTTGTAATCCGGAATAGTGTTGGCTATGGCGACGATTTTTTCTCTATAATGCTCTGAAACAAAGAGAATCTCCGGACGGCACTCCTCCATAATATACGAAATCTCTTTTTCTGTAGATTGCACATCCACCGGCACAACACACGCATTGCATTGAAATGCTCCATAAGTAACGAAGTAGTATTCAGGACTATTATCAGCAAAAATCATTATCTTTTCAGGTTGTACTTCTTGCGATAAAAATGTTTGCCGATATTTTTCTATATACTGTAAAAGCTGTGTATATGAATATTTCACACCTCGAAAAACGATTGCTGTTTTGGGAAGATTTTTTACCATGATTATATTTTATACAGATAACGCTTTTAAATAAAAAATCTTGTAAATTTTGCAAATCTTGTTAAAATCCTGGTTCAAAACTGCACCATAAAGTCCGCCGTTACTAACGCCGCCATCGCCTCCACCACCGGCAAAACCCTGGGCGATACACAGCGATCATTGCGATTATTTCCAATACAAGTAACCGGTTTCCCATCAAAATCAATCGTATTTTGCTCTATTTGCAACGTAGGAATCGGTTTGAATGCTACAGCAAAATAGAGCTCTTGCCCATTGGTAATTCCGGCTTGCACGCCTCCGTCATTATTGCTTTGAAAAGAGAAATCCGGGTTTTGAATATCGTTGTAATCAGAGCCTTTCATGTTGGCGGCAGCAAAACCTTTGCCCATTTCAAATCCTTTGCAGGCGTTGATGGAGAGCATGGCGTAGGCTAAACGTGCGTCGAACTTGTTGTACACGGGCTCGCCTAAGCCGGCGGGGAGGTTTTTGATGGAGCAGTGGATTAAGGCGCCGGAGGTGTCGCCCTCCGCTCTCCCGTCATTGCGGGCTTGACCCGCAATCCCGTTCACTTCTGCACCTCTTCCGTCATCCGGCGGCAAGCCGCCGGATGCCACCTTCTCCTCAGAGAGGAGAAGGAATTGTTCCTCATTCTCCATTCTCTCGCGTTCGGCGGCGGTTCTACCGCCGTCGCCACTTTCCCAAGCATGAATTTCAACTCCAAATTGTTTCAAATATAGCTTTGCGATTGAACCACCTACAACCCTACACGCAGTTTGGCGCGCGGAAGCTCTACCTGTTCCGGAATTATCGGTAATTCCGTATTTCATTTTGTAAGTGTAAGATGCGTGTGAAGGCTTCATTACGTGCAACATCGCTTTATTTGGCTGAACATCTTCATTTTGAATACGAAATTCAATGGGCGCACCTGTAGTTTTTCCGTTTTCTATGCCGGACAGAAACTCTACGCGATCCGGCTCGCGGCGCTGAGTGGAACAAGGATGGGATGAAGGGGCGCGGCGAACTAATTCGTTTTGGATAAATTCAAAATCAATGGCTACACCGGCAGGGCAACCGGTAATGGTGCCGCCAATATGGGAATCGTGCGTGCCGCCATAATCGCTGAGAATAAAGGATGTGCCGAAATCATTCATAGCACAAGAATGCGTGTTCTTTATTTATAGTACGGAAAATTCTTTCCCGGATAATAAGCTTGGCTACCCAACAATTCTTCAAGACGAAGCAGTTGGTTGTATTTGGCGATCCGATCTGTGCGGCAAGCTGAGCCGGTTTTAATCTGTCCGGTGTTCAACGCTACAGCTAAATCGGAAATGGTAGTATCTTCCGTTTCTCCGGAACGGTGCGACATTACCGCTGTATATCCATTGCATTTTGCCATATTTACCGCATCAATCGTTTCGGTTAAAGTGCCTATTTGGTTCACTTTTATCAAAATAGAGTTGGCGATACCTTTTTCGATACCTTCTGCCAAACGTTTTACATTGGTTACAAACAAGTCATCGCCTACGATTTGAATTTCGCTTCCTAATTTATCGGTCATGATTTTCCAGCCTGCCCAATCATCTTCTGCCATGCCGTCTTCAATAGAAACGATCGGATATTTTCTTACCCAATTTGCCCAATAATCAACCATTTGCGCCGGTGTTAGTTTTTCGCCGGTCGATTTTTTGAAATGATACACATTCTCATCCGTAAGAAAATATTCGGAAGAAGCAGGATCCAACGCAATGCAAATATCAATACCGGGTTTGTAGCCGGCTTTTTCAATGGCTTTTAGAATCACTTCTATCGCTTCTTCGTTCGATTTTAAGTTGGGGGCAAAACCGCCTTCATCTCCAACATTTGTGGCATATCCTGCACCTTTCAGTACCGATTTCAAATGATGGAAAGTTTCAGTACCCATGCGAAGCGCTTCGGCAAAAGTTTCGGCGCCTATCGGCATAATCATAAATTCTTGAAAATCTATGCAGTTATCTGCATGTGAACCTCCGTTAATGATGTTCATCAGCGGAATAGGCAGCGTGTTGGCATTTACACCGCCCACGTAGCGATATAACTCCTGACTACTTTCTTGCGCAGCTGCTTTAGCCACCGCCAGCGAAACGCCCAAAATGGCATTGGCGCCCAAATTGGCTTTGTTTGGCGTTCCGTCCACCTCAATCATGTGCGCATCAATCTCATTTTGATTAGAAACCAACATGCCTTTCAGCTCGTTAGCTAAGATATTGTTCACATTTTCAACGGCTTTTAAAACGCCTTTGCCTAAATATTTTGATTTGTCGCCATCTCGAAGTTCCACTGCTTCATGCACGCCGGTAGATGCTCCCGAAGGAACAGCAGCGCGCCCCATAGCGCCGGCAGCAGTATATACATCAACTTCTACGGTTGGATTGCCTCTTGAATCCAAAATTTGACGACCGAAAACCCCAATAATTTCACTCATATTCTTTGATTTTTAAATGGTTAGCATTTTTTTTAATGGTGTGCAAATATACACTATTATGTGGGGCGTGAGTAAATGTTCTTACGTTTTTCTGTTTTTGGGATTGTATTTTTTAAAAATTAAAATAATTATTGTTTATTTGCAGTTAATTTAATTATGATTTTTTTTTAATGAAACAAGATATTGAGTATATGGCAGAAAACTAAATAATTATGAATGCACAAATTTTTGAAAACATCCGTACTTTAAAACGCCAACTATTGCCCAACGACCGCATGATTTTGTTTGGTTCGCAAGCACGGGGCGATGCCCGACCCGATTCGGACTGGGATTTACTGCTTTTGCTTAATAAACAGAGGAAAGAAGAATCGGATGACAAAAAAACATTTCAATTTGTGTTAATGGGATGGAAATATGGAACATATCTGAGCATTAAATCATACACGGAAAACGAATGGAAAAAAAGAAAATATTCTCCCTTTTATGAAAATATTGTTAATGATGGAATAGAAATTATATGACACAGCAGGAAGAGAAAATAAGCGATTTAATAAAAATAAGACTGCAAAAAGCAAATGAAACATTTGCTGAAATTGCGGATCATGTTCAACTTGGCACTACGCAAGAGATGAAAGTCGTAGCAACAAATGTTTCATCTCGTATCCCAAATGCTGCATCAAAAATTAGAATTATAATTGCTTTTAAAGAGTAAATGCTTATTGCTCTGTTTGTCTCGCCGCCAACCTCAACCAATTACGATAAAGCAAGTTGCTGTGCCCCCGCCACTGCCCCACAACCCCTTTCCCCATATCATCATCAACATAATAATTTTCAGGCATTTTAACGGAAA
>WQWP01000076.1 GCA_009787485.1 Lentimicrobiaceae bacterium
GCACGCCGTTTCGCAGTTGCGTAAATCTAAAATCGGTGGTGGCGCTTTGCCCCACATATTCACCATCTAAAAATACTTCGTAGTGCTTAAAAGTGTGGGTTTGTTGTTTGGGGATACCAATTGTGATATTGTCAATCATGAGGCCCAGATCCGCATTTTCATAATAATGCTGAAAAGCCACTCTCTTAGCTTCTGCCGGCATTTGAACGGTTACTTTTTGCCAGGTAGTATTGCTTGGATTGGCTCTTCTTGTTCCTCCAACTGCCGTAAAATGGCCAACCTGATCAGAGCCTCTTGAAAAAAGAACTCTATAGGGTTCTGTAGAGCGAAGAGCGTTTACATAGAAAGAAACTTCAAATGGTGCGTCAAAATTAAATTCTTTGCTAATCATCCAACTATCTGTTGTTCCGTAGGGTCCGTAAGATACAAACGAAAGGAAATATTTAGCTCCTTCGTAGGCTTTCCAATCTCTGCCGGGTACAGCCGGTGCAACAGCTATGGGAGGCGTGGTAGCACTCGGATTAAAAACAGTGAAAGCTTGCGGTAGCCCTGCGTTGGGCCAGGTAGAGTTTAAAGCATAAGCTACAGCCTGACCGGTTAAGTTGCGCATCGTCCAATTTTCAATATTATCAATGGCAAAATCTTCATGATTCTCAGCGCCATCAAAGAAAGGAGGCGGGTTCCAGGTAAAATCGGCTTCATTAAGTGTTACCGGATCTACCTTCACCTCTAAAACATAAGGCTTAATAATCTCTTCAATCAATACAACATTGATATTATAGACCACACTCGATGTGGTAAAGTCAATCGTCTGTGTATAGGGTTCAAATCCGGCCGCATTGATGGTTAACGTGTAAACTCCTCTGTAAAATTCATCAGATGAAATAACACCGGTTGCATCAAGCGTTCCTGTATAATGTCTGCTATTGCTCACCAACGATACGGAGGCGCCTGATAATATAGTATTGTCAAATCCGGTAGCATTATGGGTAACATTAATGGTTAAGGCTACATACATGTCTTTGACTAATACGTTAGAATAAACAAATCCCGATTCAACGCCATTCATGTATATGGTTTTAACAGCATATTGGAACTCTCCTCTTCCAAATGAAGCAAAAGTTGCATCATTGTATGAAGGTGTTGTTACTAAGGAACTATTTATTTTGACAAATGCTCCCGGAAGGTTAGCCCGATAAATATCATAGCCTGTTTGGGGCGATGGAGATTTCGTTGAAAAATAGTCGTCCGATAAATGAGGCGCTTCAAATTCAAAGTCAGGTGTCCAACTCGTTGATTCATCAACAAGAACAAGACGATTTGAAGGCTGTAGTTCTAAAGACGGAAGCTCAACATTTTGAACAACAGAAAGTCCTGACGTATTCTGTTTCTCTAAGATTTCGCTTTGTGTTATCTCTTCACCGGATTTTCCGGTTACTATGTTAAAGTAGCCTCTCCATATACCTTCTGCACGAATCAGCAAATTAACTCCTAAACCAATTGCACTCTCGAGAGGCGAAGAATAAGAACCGGCTGCCAGTACCCACTGGGTGTTTGGGATCCAAGGCCAGTTTGGATCAACACCATTGTCGAATGCCAGTACTAAGCGCGTATGCGCCGATGCTATACCTACTGCAAATCCGTTTGTAGCTTCTATCTCTGCTGGTAATACAAATTCATTCCATTGATTTGGAATCGTTGGAATATTCATATAACTGCCCAATAAGTTGTTAACATTTGGCTGGCCGGAAGGCAGCAGTCCATACAAAAAGATATTCGATGAAGTGGTTTGAGGGATTCCCATCTCAGTGGCTTGATACCACATTACTTTTTGAATGGTTGCCAGGTCATGGAAAGCAGGTCCTAATGCGAGGTTCGGATTCGGATTGTCAGCCATTACACTCGCCCACTGAGTTCCGTTATCTCTACGGAAAATCTTTGGATGAGGATCAAAGGGACCATACCACGATAATTGCGCCGACCCATTTGTTTGTTCTGTTGCTGTAAGTGCATGAACCGGATAGGGCGTTTGCAAAATGGTAATGTCACCTAAATTAATATTAGCAGCAAGAACAGCAACATCGCCAAAATAGTTCTTCTGATAGCCGGAACGTTCAAGCTCTAATCTATAAGTTGTGCCTCCCCACATATTAGGAATTGTAAATGTTCCATCGGCGCCGGTGAACATTTCGTAATTTACCAATCCGGAAAACGCCACTTTGACGCCACTTACCGGCAATTCAGCATTGCAAATTACCCGTCCCGAAATCGCTACTTTAGGACGTGGCTCCATAATGGTTAGTGGAAGTATAAGATGATTGCCAACATTTAATACCACATTGTTGTGTACATAATCATTACATTCAAGATGTGAAATTGTTACCTTTAAATCGTTGGCTGCAATAATTTTAGGAAACAAAAACTCTCCGGTAGCATCCGTATGAGCTACTGCACTCAAATTAGGATAGCTTGCAGAAGTAACGGCTACTTTTGCTCCGGATATCGGTGTTGTTCCATCGTGATAAACCACTTTGCCCGATAAAGTTCCAAATCCATCTGCTTTTTCTATCCAAAATGACGTAACGGGAGCCATATTCATTAGCTGTAAACCACTTCCATTAATATTGTTTACATTAAAAGGCTGAGTCATTTTATAAATAATTCGGGGCTCTTGATTTACAACCGCTGTAAATGCCGGATCTCCATCTGCGCCCGTTCCTCCTTGATATTCGACCATCACAATAAGATTTTCGCCGGTGTAGAAAAATGGTTTTTGAAGTTCTATCTCAAACATTTCATAAGGTTTATTGGCTTTAGGAAATGTTAATCTACCATCAAAAACAAGATCCATTTCGTTAGCATTTGGATAACTGCCCGGTACATCAAACGCAGGAAGGTTTGAATTAGCCATATAGACTTTAATATCTTTATTTGCTCTTGTAATAGGATGTTCGATATAGTATGCATATCTGGTAATTATTCCGGCAACGCCGTTAAAATGAGACTTCGGGTGATAGGTTTGAGATAGGCTTCCCATCAAGCCTGCGGTGTTAAAGTAAACCGGCACCATCCACCTGTAAAGCGCTCCCGGATCCGGATCGATAGTGCCGCTTGTAATAAATTCAACATTTTCCGGAAGAATATCAAGCTTAATACGATTTGAAATATTATTTTCCAAATTTTCATCTGCAATATAACTCACACGTATAAATGCGTTGAATTTTCCTGTTTGGGTAAATGCGTAGTTAATAGAAGCGGTGTAATAATCTTCTCTTGCTAAGTTTTGCCCCGGTATAGAGTGCAATACAACCACGTTGTAATTATTATCGTAGTAGCAAAGTTCCACCGTATATTCACTTCCGGCTACAGAATTTACGCCGCCATTAGCAATTATGGCAGTATAGTTTTGAGCAACACCCACACGATAAATAGCGGCGCCATGCGTGGTAGCGCTCACTTTAAACTCTTGTACCATTAAATCATGATCATGCATTACTTTAGCCGGACCTCTAATTTGGTCTATTTGCGGGTATCTGGAAGTCCAATAGCTAAAATCTTGAAAACCAATATAAAACTCGTCTCCGTCTTTTAAGCCCAAATCACCCAGGTCATATTCATATAGCCTGTAGAAAACACTCGTTGGCTGTATAAACTCAAGAGTTTGAGTAAAATCTGCTATATTATTTGATGTTCTTGACAATTTTACGTAAAACCTGGTGATGTCGAAACTAAGCCCACCGGCTAAATAAAATGAAAACTTATCGCCTGTGGCGTACTTCATTTTAGGCGTAATTAACCAGTCATTATGTACCGGATCTGTTCCGGGATTGCCCGCATCCTGATCTGCACTGGCTATGGCGCTCCCTTCGTGAGGAACTACTTGAAAATGCCACGGCTGACCTATAGTCCGTTTATATCTTGCCCAGGTTTTTCCATCATTATTAGCGTCAACTACTTTCCATCCGATAGGTGGGAAAAGTTCTTTTTCAAAACCTTCGCGCAATGCTTTGAAACGAAGCCCGAAAACGCTTAAATCAATATGAGGATTTCCGAGCGTAGGGGTTTCAAACTCAAAAGTTGCTTTTCCTGTTAAGGCTCCTAATTGTAGCGGGGTTACCGCAAAATTAATAGTTAGCTCTTCTGCAAAAGGAATTACAATCGGAAAAGTAACATCGGTAACATAAAAATCTTCCGAAGTAAAGGCAATATTCGTAATGACCATATCATCATATCCGAAATTTTTTACCGTTACCGGAAGGGTATTTATGGTATTCATTTCTTGTTCATCATAATCGAGAAACTTTTTACTTGTAGTGATATAGGGCTGTTGGGGAACTTCATCAAATACAAAACAAATTTCAGGAGGATTATGGTGTCCCAAAGTAGAATAGATTCCGGAAGTTGGAAAAACAGGCGGATTATAAGGATCAATGGGTTGCGAAGTACTGGAAATAGTTAAAGCGCTATGGCAATTATACCACATAGGGAATCGGTATCTTCCAACTACACAGTTGAAATTAGTGATATTAGCAGTTGAGGTCTCCAATTGCACAGTGGTTACAAGTACATTGCTTGTTCCATCATAAAGAAAGGGTTCGATATCTATATAGTTCCAACCGGCTTCACTAAACAGATACGGACCTTCATATACTTTGGTCATTTCTGATGCATTTGTAAAAATAGCGCCACTCAGAGGAAATTCTTCTAAATCCGTATTCTTTAAATAAACCGCAATAACATTATCTCCAAAAGCGGTTCCGGTAGCATGCCAACCAATTCGCCGGATTCTGCCTTCAATATCGGTTCCTATTTCGTCTTTATATACGATGTATTGGTTAGCCACATATCTATGGCCGGAATGTGGCCCTGAGTTTGCAGTAACCCCTAACCCCGCATATTCAATCTCCACCCAACAACGGGTGTCAACAGGTTCAAAATCTCTGGCTTTACCTTTAAGTGTAATGAGGTTGCCTCCATAAACACCATCTTCTTCAATTATAAATTCTGCGGTTGCCGAATAATCTCCTTGTATATCAGGGGTAAAACTGAAAGTCATCTGTTGTGAAGTTCCTGCGGTTATCATAATAGGAAAAGTAGCATCGCAGGAAAAAATATTGGAGTCCGAAATAGTAATTCCTGAAACAGTGATGATGTCGGTGCCAATATTAGCAATCGTAACAGTTTGTGTTTCTGTAGTGTTTATCAATTGTTCAGGAAAACTCAATGTCTTGGGAATTATTGAAAGAATGGCGCCATCAGCGCTTTGATACCTGAATTTAACATTCAGGTAATTTGTAAAACTTCCTCTAACACCGGCAACGTTTTCCAAAAAGTTATTCAAATCGCCATCTTCCCACCAAAAAGAAGTAACGCTATTTCCATTTGAGGAAGGAGTAACTCTAAAATTTGTGGGTTGACCCCAACTTGCATCGCACACCGAAGTCGTAATCACAAGATTACCACCGGAGTAAAAATAAGGTTCAATTAAAGTGAGGGGCAACCAAACACTGCCTCCACCTGCCGGCGTTCTGTTAATAACGCCTTCAAAAACCATTTCCTTATTGTTTTCCGCTGCAACATATTTTCCGGCAATATCATCCTCATTGGTGGTCGAAAACCAAACTTTTATCCGTTTCGGACGTGCATCACTTCCTACATATTCGTATGCAATTTCTAAAATATCCATTACAGGAGGAAGCAAATCTGCAGTATAAATAGTTTGGGTATAAGTTCTATACGCTCCTTGATGAATGAGATAATTAGCATCCTCTGTTCCTGTACCTACAATAGTGGTTGTAGGTACAAAATTCAGGGCTTCTCCTTGAAGTGTAATGGTATTGCTACCGTAATACTCTGTTTCTACAATGCTAAATTCTACGGTTGCCGAATAATTATTTTGAGTTTCAGGGCTAAAAGCGAAAGTTATCTCCTCCGAATCTCCTGCATTCAGCACGATGGGGAAAGCAGTGTTGCAAGAAAAAGCGGGATCGGAAATATTAACTCCTGAAAGAGTAAGCGAGCCAATACCTGTATTTGAAGCGGTAACCGTTTGTGTTTCTGTAGTATTGGTAAGTTGTTCTCCAAAATCTAAAGCGTTTGGACTTATGGAAAGAATCGGAGCATCATTAACTTGATAAGTAAGCTTGATATTTGTGAAAACAGCACCGCTTCTCATCGTTCCAAAACTACCTTCTAAAAAGACACTGGAATTAATGTCTCCATAGCAAAGCGTAGCCACATGTTTGCCGTTAGTGGAAGGCGTAACTCTAAAATTAGCTTCTGAGCTGGCCCAATCGGAATCGGTAAACGAAGCAGAAATTACAAGATTACCCCCGTTGTACACATAAGGCGTTTGTAACACAATGGGCAACCAAACACTTGCTGCTCCGCCAGACGGTGGCACCCTATGAAGAACGCCTTCAAAAACAACTTGTCTGTTGGTTTCCGAGGTAACAAATTTTCCATTAATGTCATCTTCGGTGGTGGTGGAGAGCCAAATTTTCATTCGTTTTCCGGTGGCTCTACTTCCTACATATTCCCAGGCAATTTCTGTGATTTCCATTGATGAGGGAAGCAAATCGGCTGTGTAAATATTTTGAGAATAAACGTTGTACGCGTAGTTCTCAAGGAAATATGCAGCAGGCGTTGTTCCTGTACCCACTTGAATAACTGCTTGCGCGCGAAGCGCACCGGTGGCAAAAATAGCCAAAGCTAATACCACCAAAATTCGAATAAAAAAGTTCTTCTGTTTCATAAGGCATGAATTTAATTTATGTTTTTGTTATTAATTAAGCTCGTTCATAATATAGTTTCCATTAAAAAAAGAGGAAAGATGCAAAACTACATTAATAAATAAAAAAAGTTTATTTGACCTTTGTTTTCATGGTCGAATTTATGAAAAATGACCAAATAGAGGCTGGTTTTTTACACCATCTTGCTCATTCATAGACTGTAAATAGAAATTAGGACTTACGCCGGTAACCTCTTTAAAAGCATCGCGAAAAGCGCTCCGAGATTTAAAACCTACCTGAAGTGCAACAGATTCAATCGTATATCTTGCAGCGTCAGGCTCTGAAAATAACCTTTGTGCTTCGCGTATCCGGTAACCATTTAAAAATGAACGAAAATTTTTATTCAAAACATTATTAATGGTTTGCGAAACGTAATTATAATTCGATTGTACCAATACTGCCAATTTATCAACAGAGAAATCTGTATCACAAATAATGGATGTATCTTCCATGGTATTGAGAATTTTGTCTATAAGGTCATCTTGTATATTTTGAACAAATTTTTTTTTCTTTTCCTGTTTTTTTTCAGATGATTTTTGTTGAAGATTAATAATTTCAAGGTTTTTTTCAAATAATACTCTGTGGGCTCTACTGAGATTTCTTTTTTGAGAATAGATAAACAACAATACAAAACTCAATAATAACAAAACACCGAAAATAATATACCCGATAGTTTTTTGATAATGGATGGTACGTTCTTTAATTTGCTGTTCAACAACAAGTTGTTCAATTTGTTGATTTGCTTTTGAAATCTCATACAGATGTTGCAACTGATTAATCTCGCCAAATTTCTCGGTACTAAATACAGAATCCCTTAACCTCGCGTGCATTTCAAAATATTCTAAAGAAGTTTTATAACGCCCTTTCGATTTTTCTATCTTTGACAAGAGTAAGTAATTTCCTGCCAATGTTTGAAAGAAGTTGTTTTTTTCGGCAATCGCATTCGATAAATTAATGTAGTGCAAAGTTGAATCTATTTTTTTTATTTCAAAAAACAGATGTCCAAAATTTGATAAATATATAGCTTCCGATTCTAATTCATTTTGTTGCCTCGCCTCATCTAAAGCAATTTTTACATAATAGAACGTAGAATCATATTGTTTTTCATTATAGTAAGTTAATGCAATATTATTCATGATAGAACCAAAATTGATTCTGTTATTTCTTTTACTGATTTGCAAGGCTTTATTAAGGGCAAAAAAAGCGCTGTCGCTATTTCCGATCTCTGCTTCGGTGGTTCCCAAATTGCTTAAAAGATGCACTATAACCACCGTATCTTGAGCCAGGCTCAATGCTTTTGTATAATAAAATTTTGCTAAATCAAACTTATTAAAACGATAGTAAATGTTTCCAATATTGTTGTATATTCTGGGCTCGTAAGGTTCATAATTTGCTTTTTCACATAAGATTAACGCTTTAATCAAAAATTCGTAAGAAGTGCGGTAATCATATAAACTTTGATAGATCAGCGCTGATTTATTATATGCTTCAATAATTCTTTTTTGTTGTTCAACATCTGAATCTTTTACGGGAGTGTTTATAATTAAACTATAACAAATTAAAGCGGTATCGGCGCTGTTTTTATGATGATAGTAGTTGGCTGTATCTAATTGTTGTTGTGTAGAGAGGTGTTTAAATTTTGAAATAATGTCGTTATCTTGAGAAGAGTCAGCAGGTATATTTTTCCCGTAAATAACAATCGAAGAAAGCAAAATTACAACTAAGACGCTTTTTTTTAACACGTTAGGTGGTTTTGTGAATAAAATGAGATGGCAAAGATAAAAATGTTTCTTGAACCACAGGACAACAAATGGTGAACCAGGGCAAAATCATTTCTAATTTTTGGCAAAGCCTATTTTTTCCTTTCTTTCTATTCGTCGGCTGAAGCCGACGGCAATGAGGGTTAATGGGGTAGGCTTATCTACCGCTGTATCACCATCTTTTGCGTTAACACAGCGCCGTTTTTCAGCATGATCACCACAAAATGCAGGCCTGTGGCGGAAGTGGGTAATTGAATGGTGTTTGAAGAAAGGGTTTGCGTTTCGTAGAGGGTGGTGCCGAGTGGGGTTATGATTTTGAGGTGGGCAATATCGGTAAGAGGGAAGTTGGTTTCTAATTGGAAGATGCCGGGGTTGGGGTTAGGAATGATTACAAAACCAAGATCCTTGTTCGTAAAATCTGTATTATTCGTTAAAACCAAATCTGTTAAAACTATTTCATCATTTCTTATTTCTGTACTGTCTGATGTGTCAGCAGATTTTGAGCAATGAATAACAGAAATTCTATAAGAGTTGGTAATCTCTTCAGCAGGTGAATAAAAAGTCATTTTTGCTATATAAATACCAGTAGCTATTCCTTGTTGTGGTGTCCACACTGTAATAAGATTATCGGTTATATTTTCAGAACTCTTATAAATTGTACTCATATTAGTTGTCAAGATTGCCACATCGTACTTGGTTGCATGTCTAACATTAAATTTCAATTCATCACCAACACATACAGGATTGTTATATCCCACCACTTGAATGAGGGGATAAGATCCACATTCCACATCTCCTCTAATCTGTGCCTGAAATTGAGTTCCTGGCTGAGCATGGCAATGCCATCTGATTGAAATACTTGTGCAAAATTACCGAGAGCAATGCCATTTAATCCAAACACTTTAGATTCATTTCCGAAGACAAAACCATTGTTGCTGAATACTTCTGATTCATTGCCTCCAGCGAAAGAGTTATTGCCGGTTGCGGTGCCCGTGCCTATCATGAAGGCAGTGCCATTGCATTGGTGGCAGGGTTGTTGTGCGTAAATCTTCGTAATTCCTACGCTGAGAAGAATTACAAGAGGTAAAAGTTTTTTCATGTTTAAAAAATTTGGTTAATATTTATGGGTTAAATTTAGTTTTTTAGCACGCAGATGACGCAGATTAAACAGATTTACGCAGATTATTTTTAGTGGTTAGTGTTAATAATGATTTTCTTTTGGATGGTATTGCCTGTTGAAAGTTCAATAGAGAATATGTATATTCCTTTTGTTAATTTGGATATGTTTATAACATTTTTATTATGTTGGGTTAAAATTAATTGTCCCATATTATTGAAAACCTTTACGTTAGAAACGTCAATGCCCGAAACAGTTACAATATCTCTTGCAGGATTAGGATAAACCATAATATAATCTTTATAATTTGCTATCCCTACATTGATATGTGTTTCAAAACATTTTTCATCTAAAGTACATATAGAGGGATAAACAGGTACTACACAGTACTTATAATCTCCGTTTTCCAATTCAAAAGTATTATCAGAATAAAACATAGTAGAAGGAGATACATGAGTTATAAGTTCATCATTTCTATAAATATCAAAACCTATTAAATAAGAACTTTCCGGTAATTTCCAACTGAGATTTACTTGATGTTCTTCAAGAATATATACTCCCTCAAAATCAGTTATGTGAAGACATTCAATACATTCATTCTGATAGGTCAAAAATACTCCTTCATATATAAAATCATCGTCAGGACTTGTATAAATCAATTCGTCTAATGAATTATAAACTTTGAAAAGGGTAGATAAATAACTGTATCCACCAGTCCAACACAATTGCACTTCTCCGGAAGGTAACGGTACTATCTCTTCGGCGTAATAATTACCCATACCCCATGGCAATTTAACCAATCCATAATCTACCTCATCAACTGTAATTCTAATACCAGTAGAAGAAGACCATCCTGTTCCGTAAGGATTCTCTAATATAAATCTAAAATTGCATAATTCGCCCTCGAAATTAGCAGTAACATAAAATTTTTGTTCATTCTTGCTGTAAATGTAGTCATTTGCAGAAAGAGTTACATTGTTCATTGTCAGTATTACACAGAATAAAAAAGTAAAAGTTTTTTTCATGTTTTTAAAATTTAAGTTAATAATACCGTAAAACTAACATAATAACTACATAACAAACCCTTCTTTTGTTAAAGAAAAGAATTTTCTACTGTTTTGTAAGGAAATACTGCAATTTTTATTGGCGCAGTTCCTCACGGTTCAGAGGTATCGCCAAACACCCGGCTCAACATA
>WQWP01000077.1 GCA_009787485.1 Lentimicrobiaceae bacterium
AAAATAACTTGAGTAGCAAAAGAATTGTCTTGCTCTTTTACAGATACAGCAGGTGGAATGTTTAACCTTGTTAATAAAAAATTACCATTAGAATTTCTTCCGCCCAATATTAATTTGTCAATCCCCTGCAACTTCATGTCATAAAAAGTATAATTGTCGCATGTAAATAATCCGGTATTGTTAAAACTATTATCCAAAGAGCCATCATTATTAACACATATTAATTTATCATGATCTCCAATTAAATATTTATTACCGTATTGTAAGAATCCTTTTAAAGAATTTGTTTGAGGCAATAGTTCATCAAAATAGCTGAACCCATCTGTTCCAAAATTATCATTGATTATTCCATTTGGAAAAAAAGAACACATAAAAGCTTTAGTATTACTACCTGTAAGTAAAAGATTTCCATTTTGATCTTCAATGAAGTTGTCAAAATAAACTTTGTAACCGGTAAACTCCTTTTCCCATATTCCATTATTAGCAAAATTTGTAACTAAATTGCCATTAGGGTTCATTTTTAAAAGCCACAACAGACTTTTCATATTATCCAGATGACTATATCCGGCTACAAAAATAGATTGATCATTTGATATTTTTATGCATGTTGCGGGCGAGTAATCAGGTAGCCCGATATCTTCTAACGTTACTTTTCCACCTATTCCAAAACCAGGATCAAACTCTCCATTATAGTTGTATTTTGCAATAGTGTTGTCTCCTCCAAGCAATATAAAGTCATCATTTTCAATATTCACAGAATTGTCCCCGTCATGCAAGTGAAAAACAATTTCTCCATTATTACCAAAAGAAGTGTCAAAACTACCATCTTCATTAAGTTGTATAATACGCGTAGTAGCATAAAGTACACTTCCAACAAATAGTATCTTGTTTTCATTTGTTATTTTAAAATCAGAGGTAAGCGCATTAATAATGCCTAAAGGCGCTATTCCGTTTATTCCAAATGAACTATCAATTGTTCCATTGGCATTTGTTTTTACAATGAAAAGATTACCATTATGTGGGTCGCTTCCTAACACAAAGATATTACCTGCCGGATCAAACTTGATACGTATAATAGCTCCTTCAACAGGTATCACCGTCATCCCATTTTCCCCAAAAGTTGGGTCAAGGGTAACAGTTTGGGCGCAAATATTGGTTGCAAGGAGGGTTGCAAGGAAGAGGGTGAGGGTTTTTATTTTTTTCATCATTGATAATTTTATTTTCTTGTAACAATTAATTCAATAACACTATCATCAGCAATTTTACTAACAATAATTGGAACGTGCCAATGTCTCTCAGCAGGTAGTGGGCTATGAGGTACGTTAACTTCCATTATATAGCTTTGTTTTGAAAATTGTTGCATACTTATATAATTGGGCGGATATTGTATATTCAATCTCTTTAGGCCCTTCCGGCTGGCAGGAGGAGGCGAGGGCTACTATGAGAAATAGCAAGAATGCGGTTAATTTTAATAATTTTTGGTTCACAATCATGGTTAAAATTTAAAGATTTATAAAACCTCCGTGTCTCTGTGTTGAAAAAAAACTATTCAGCACAGAGACACGGAGGTCACAGGGTTGCACAGAGAATTCATATTATTCGGGAATTTCTTGTTTGCAACAACATTCTTTATTCAAACACTTCCAGGTGAAACCGGCTAAAGTGGCGCCTAAGAAGGGACAAAGGATGAACACCCACAAATTTTTCAATGCCGCGCCGCCTTCAAAGAATGCAGGAGCAATACTGCGTGCAGGATTTACGGAGGTTCCCGTAATAGGAATACAAACAATGTGAATCAATACCAAAGCCAAGCCAATAGCCAAGCCTGCAAATTTAGTAGCGTTGTTTTTGCCGTCGGTGGCGCCCAACACCACCAAAATAAAGATAAAAGTGAACACAGTTTCCGCAATCATGCCGGGTACTAACCCCATACTGAGGCCGTTTGCGCCGGTGGTGGTAATGCCGCCGGAAGTGGCGCCGCTCTTTATCAGGGCAAAAATAATGCCGGAGCCGATAAAAGCGCCGATTACTTGCGCAATCATATAGTAACTAAGCTCTTTGAAAGAGATCCGGTTATTGATGTAAGCCGCTAAGGTAATCGCCGGGTTGATGTGACAGCCCGAAATCGGTCCAATGGCATAAGCCATCGCCACCACCGACAAACCAAAAGCAAAAGCTACCATGAGCACCCATGAGGCAGAGATACCCCCACCAATAGTGTGCATTAAATCGGAGCCAAAAACCGCAGCTCCACATCCCATAAGAACCAACACCATGGTTCCTATCATTTCAGCGTAAAATTTCTTTGTCATAATGTGAAAATTTAAATGAATAATAATTTGAAATTGAAAGTGCAAATGTATCAAAATTTCAATTGTAGGAAAAATGAATCAAAAAAAATAGAAATTTTAATATTTTTGCCGGTCAGTTATAACACTTTATACAAAATAAAAACAAAAAATCTTCGTTACAAAAGCAAAATTTTAAAAAAATGAGAAAAATATCAGGAACATTGTGGCTTATTATTATTATGTTATGTGTATTTGCAGCCTGCCAGAGCAAGCAAAGATCTACCGCTACCGGCTGGAAATACAACGATCCGAAACAAGGAGGTTTTCAAGTAGAGCCTTATTTAGAGCAAGCCACAGGACCGGGATTGGTACTTATTCCGGGCGGCACGTTTACCATGGGCAATGTAGATGAAGATGTGATGTTCGATTACACGAATGTGCCTCATAAAGTAACAGTTGCTTCTTTTTATATGGATGAATGTGAGATCAGCAATATTGATTATTTGGAATATTTGCATTGGTTAGACAGAGTTTTTGCTCAAAACGGATTTCAAGGCGTGTACAACCGCGCGCTTCCCGATGAAAATTGCTGGCGCAATCCGCTTGCATTTATGGAAGATATGGTTCAAAATTACTTCCGCTCGCCTGCTTATCGCTACTACCCGGTGGTGGGAGTAACCTGGATTCAAGCCACCCAATATGCAGAGTGGCGTACCGACCGCGTAAACGAAAAAATATTAGCCGACTTGAGATATATTGAATGGGATCCGGAGCCGAAACCGGAAGATTATTTTAGTACCGAAGCCTACCTTACCTACCCCGACTACAAAACACAAAGCGACAGAAGACCGCAATATATTACGGGAGATTACCGAAATATTACTATGGAAGACGGTATCCTATTGCCCAAATACAGGCTGCCCACTGAAGCCGAATGGGAATACGCCGCATTGGCATTGATAGGAAACTCTGTTAATTTATCAGGAAGGCCTGTTGGAGAAAGAGTTTTAGAGAGAAATATGTATCCATGGAATGGAAAATCTTTGCGCTCGGATGACAAAAATTATTTGGGAGATTTTAAAATGAACTTCAAAAGGGGAAGAGGAGATATGATGGGTGTTGCCGGTGCGCCTAACGACGGGTCAATGTTTCCCACCGATGTCAGATCTTTTTGGCCTAACGACTTTGGATTATACAATATGGCAGGAAACGTAGCAGAATGGGTATTAGACGTATATCGCCCCACAGGAACTTCACAACTTTCCGAATTCAATCCTTTTAGAGGAAATATCTATCTCTCCAAAGAACGCAATCCCGATGGCTCGGTAGTGGAAAGAGACAGTATTGGTCGTATTCCGATGGGCTTAGATGCCGATACGAAAAATGAACGAAGAAGCAACTACCGCACTCCTTATAATGTCAATTATAGAGATGGCGACCTGGCTTCTCTCATTAACATTGATAATGCAAATGTTGACCCCGCCGAAACCACCGAGTTCATGTATCGCAGGGGAGATGAGAATTATTCTTATTCGCTTATAGGAGATAATGTAAGAGTGGTAAAAGGCGGTTCATGGAAAGATATTCCTTACTGGGCGCAACCCGGAAACAGAAGATTCTTGGCTGAAGACGAATCCACCGATTTCATCGGATTTAGATGTGCCATGTCGCGATTAGGCGCCCTCACTCCAAAATCCGGCAGAAAATAATATTGCCGTCAGTTTTAACTGACGGGCAAAATATGAAAAAAACAAAATGTCATCGCATTTGAATATTGAGGAATTGTACGAAAAATTTGTGCAATTCCCTTTTATTTGTACCGATACCAGAAAAATTGTTCCTAATTCTTTATTCTTTTGCCTAAAAGGCGAAAACTTTGATGGAAACCTGTTTGTAGCCGAAGCTCTTGAAAAAGGCGCAGCATACGTAATTACAGAAGAGAGAAGAGAGAAAGGAGAAAGGGTAATCGTTGTTCCCGATGTTTTAAAAACATTACAACAATTAGCAACTTACCACCGCCTTCACCTTCAAATGCCCATCATCGGAATTACCGGAACGAACGGAAAAACTACTACAAAAGAACTGATTGCCGCCATTTTATCGAAAAAATACAAAACTGCTTCCACGCAAGGCAACTTTAACAACCACATTGGCGTACCGCTCACCTTACTTTCCATTAAAAAAGACGATGAAATGGGCATCATAGAAATGGGCGCCAACCACCTCGGAGAAATCGAAGAACTTTGTAAAATAGCCCGCCCCGATTACGGTTTAATCACCAACATAGGAAAAGCGCATTTAGAGGGCTTTGGCAGCATAGAAAATATTATTGAAACCAAAACGGCGCTGTATCGGGCGGCGCAGGTGTTGTTTGTGAATGCAGGGGATGAGGTACTAAGGGAGAAAGGAGAAAAGGAGAAAGGAGAAAAGGAGAAGGGAGAAGGGACGAAGGAAAAAACATCCCCTTCAAATTTTGAAGGGGTGCCCGAAGGGCGGGGTAGTTTATATCAAAATCCAAAAATCACCTTCTACGGCAAAAACACTGATATCAACGGCCACATCATCGAAATGACCCCCTGCTTAGCCATCCAACTTTTCGGCAAAAAACTCCAAACCCACTTAACCGGCAACTACAACCTTCCCAACATTTTGGGAGCCGCAGCAATTGGGCGCTATTTCGGAGTTCCGGATCAAGATATTTGTGATGCCATTGCGGAGTATCGACCTCAAAACCATCGTTCACAAATCATTAAAAGCGGAACAAACACCATCATCGCCGATTATTACAACGCAAACCCAACAAGCATGCAAGCCGCATTGGAAAATTTTCTTCAAATAAAAGCGCCGAGCAAACTAGCAATTCTCGGAGATATGTTAGAGTTAGGAGATAAAAGTTTAAGCGAACACCAGGCTATAATAAACTTCTGTGAATCAAATAATTTGAAAACGATTTTTATCGGTTCAATTTTTTATACGCTAAAAAATGACCGCGCACTATTCTTCACAAATGCGGAGGAGTGTAACGATTACCTAACCCTCCCCCACAACGACGGGAGAGGGAATGCATTTATCCTTTTAAAAGGCTCCAGAGGAATCCATCTGGAGAATATCAGACTATAATTTTTTTCAGCACAGAGATACAGAGAACACAGAGGTTCACAAAGAAATTATATTACAATATTTACTCCAATTTTCTGTTATCAATAATCAATATTAATCACACTATGAAAAAATTACTGTTAATCCCCATCCTTTTTATAACCATTTTATTATCCGCACAAAATGATTTTGCTATTGCGAAGAATGTGGATATTTTTGTGTCTATCTTAAAAGAGTTAAATGCCAAATATGCCGATGAAATAAATCCTACCGATTTGGTAAACAAAGCGATTCAAGGCATGTTGAAGAGTTTGGATCCCTATTCCGTGTATTATCCCGAATCGCAAATTGAAGATGTGAAGTTGATGACTGCCGGACAATACGGCGGCATTGGCGCGCTGATTCAACAACACGGCAAAAATGTGGTAATTGCCGAGCCGTACGAAAATTCGCCTGCACACAAGACAGGGCTGCGCGCCGGGGATATTATCCTGAAAATAAACGGACAAAATGTGCATGAGAAAAATTCATCAGAGATCAGCACGATTTTAAGAGGACAACCCGGAACCACACTAAACATTGAAATTGAACGCCCTACAGATGGCAAAAAACATGCTTTCGCTGTAAAACGGGAAGATATTAAATTTCCACCCGTGCCTTTCTTCGGAATGCTGGAAAATAACATCGGATATATCAGATTAGACCAGTTTACAGAAAAAGCAAGCTCTGAGGTTAAAGAAGCCTTTATTCAACTTAAAGAAAAAGGAATGAAATATTTGATTTTAGATTTACGAAACAATGGCGGCGGTTTGTTGCACGAAGCAGTAAATATCATGAATATTTTTGTAGATCAAAATGTTAAAATTGCCGAAACCAAAGGGAAAATCCCAGAACAAAATCATGTCTTCAGAACAAGAAATGCTGTTATAGACAGGGAGATACCGGTAGTAGTACTAGTAAATGAAACCAGCGCTTCCGCATCGGAAATTGTTGCGGGCGCATTTCAGGATTTGGACAGAGGCGTGATCATCGGCAAAAAAACATTTGGAAAAGGATTGGTGCAAAATATTGTACCGCTCAGCTATAATACATCTTTAAAAATCACAGTATCAAAATATTATATTCCAAGTGGACGGTGTGTGCAAAACATAGATTATTTTAATCAAGATACTTTAGCGGGAGCGCCGCTCATTCCCGATTCGCTCGCCACGGCTTACAAAACCAAACAAGGCAGAATTGTGTATGACAAAGGAGGCATTGAGCCCGACATCATCACGCCCGATTCTATTCCGAGTAACATCCTAATTGCCTTACTATTAAACAATATTATTTTTGATTTTAGTAATAACTACGCCGCGAAATATGATTCTATTCTTCCGGCAAAACAATTTAAACTTTCTGATGCCGAATACAAGCAATTTGCAGATTTCGCAAAAAGCAAAAACTTTGAATACCAAACAGAAACCGAAGAATTGTTGAAAGAGTTGAAAGAAATTGCCCAAAACGAAAAATATTATCCGGCTATTGAATCTATTTACAATGACATGATTCAAAAGATTGAAAATGAAAAGAGTAACGACATTTATAAGTTTCAAAACGAATTATCGGAATATATAGCGAATGAAATCGTGGCGCGTTTTTACTATCAAAAAGGAAGAATTGAGCACCAACTTGCCATTGACCCTGATGTGCAAACAGCTATGGAGGTGCTTTTAAATGCCCAGCGCTACAAATCCATTTTATCAGGTAAAAAATAGACAAGAGTATAAAGTTAAATATTTTGTGTTATTTTGCACACAAATATTTTATACGCAATGCGTACACCACACCTCACACCCCACACCCTATACCTCATACCACTTCTCTGTCTCTTCCTTTCATGTGATCATAAAACATTTTATCAAAAAACAGATACTTTGCCCAATGAAATTTGGAATTTGGACACCGTATTTGTTTATGAGTTTGATATTTTAGACGCTGCACAATATTATAATTTCTATATTGATGTAAGAAATACTGTCGATTATCCGTATCAAAATCTATATCTTTTCTTTACTACACAATTTCCTGATAATTCGGTGTTTACAGATACTTTAAATTGCATTTTATCGGATGCTTACGGACGTTGGACGGGAAAAGGCTTCGGAAGAATTAAAGAAAACAGGTTTCTCTTAAAATCAAATGTACGTTTCCCACAAACAGGTACTTATATATTTGTAGCGCAACAAGCCATGAGAGAGAATGATTTAAAGGGAATTGCAAGTTTTGGAATTACTTTACAATATGAATAAATTTATAGTGTTTTTATTGGGTTTATTGATAGGCATTTTAGGCTGTGTATTGCTCTATCGTTTTGATAAAAAAATGTTTAACCGAATTTCTTTACAACTAAAAAAAGAAGTGGTAGTTACACATACCGATACGGTTTTTATAGAGGTTCCTCAAAAACAAAAAAAACAACCCGTTGAAAACAAATCAACACAACCTGTTTTAACAGAAAATATTGAAGGAGAAGATCTTAATTCTATGTACGATGCGGAGTTTTCTTTCGAAGGCACAGAAGATGACGTAATTTTTTCAGCCCAGCTGCTGCAAACAAAAACCGTGAAAGTAAAGGTACTTTCTCAAGAAAAACAAGAATTACCTGAAAATTTTTTCCAATTTTTTGAAATCCAGCAGTGGAGCACCCCCATTAAAAATAAAATTACCTATCATAGAAACCAAAGCATGGTAAAGATCAAAGGCATGGAAGTAGCGCAAATAAGTGTTGTTTTTTGGAATGACACATACTTTTTAGAAATAGGAAATCGTTATTATGCTATTCCTGAAACGGAATATTTTGAAAAATTGAACTCCATTCAATTACCCCTGTAGAGACGTTGCACGCAACGTCTCTACAATAACAATAAACCAAATAAATGATGATGAAAAATATCATTTTATTATATTTCTTTTTCCTACCTTTCTTTGGTGATCTTTTAATGACCTCCGCTGCGCAAGGTAGTTATAATGAATACCTTGATGATGAGGAAATTGTAAGAAAGAAAGATTTACCATGGAAACGAAAGGGCTTTGAGTTTTACATCGGTGCCGGCCTTTATTTTGGCGATGGAAAAACAGCCATCTATTATAATGGCGCTCCCGAAAACAGCATTAATCTGAATAATCTTTTGAAAAACGAATATCACAGACAAGAGGTGTTTGATATCATAAGACGTGCGTATCCATATCTTGACCAAAACTCTATTATAGAGTTAGATGAAGTTTTTAACCAAAAAACCGGTTATTCTATGGCTATGGATATTTCTTTGAGCGTCAAATATCGAATTCAAAAAAACTTTTACCTAGATCTAAGCTATTCTTTTAGGAGATTAAGTTCTGAAAACCGGTTTATTTTCAATTTTCCGGAAGTTCCATTAAGTAATATAACAAAGCCTTATAGTAACTGGCAATATTTAATTGCCAAAGAAGACCGCCATTACATTGATTTGTCGGCAGGTTATATACTTCAGAAACACGCTATTGTAAAGCCGTTTATATCGTTGGGGCTTTTATTTACGTACATTCGCATACACAGTTTCCTTGCCATTATTGAAGGCGTGCCTTTCGATTTAATGTATGCAGCAAGATACCCCAATTGGACCCCCGGAACACAAGAAATGCCCATTTATTGGGATTGGGCAGGCCCCGGCTTTGGCATGTCGCTTACGGCAGGATTAAAAATTGCCTTTAGCAGAACGGTATCCATAGATCCTGTGTTTCAACTTTCCATTGCCAGCTTCGGCAATGGCGGCAATTTACCTCACTTCAACACCTCGCCTTGTTTTAATTATATGGCAGGCATTCGGTTGGTGATGAATGATGAGCTTTTTTCGCGGAATAAATAAGATTTAATCTTCTTCGCAATGGTTTTTATTTATATTTGCAAGTTATTTAAAAATCATCGTAAATTATTGATTATATGAAAGTTTTAGTTTTAAATTGCGGCAGCTCTTCTATCAAATACCAGTTAATTGATATGGAAAATGCAGTTGCCGATGTACTTGCAAAAGGCATTGTAGAACGTATTGGTTTGGAGATGGGCGACTTTACTCATAAACCTGCTGTGGGCAGCAAATATTGTGTGCACACCCCTATCAAAGATCATGAGATAGGGATTAAGTTAGTTTTAGAAGCATTATTGGATAAAGACCATGGTGTAATTGCTTCAGTAGATGAAATTAAAGCTGTGGGACACCGCGTGGCACACGGCGGAGAGTACTTCCATCGAAGTATGATACTGGGAGAAAAAGAGTTAGTAGAAATTAGGAATCTTTGCGAATTGGCGCCGTTGCACAACCCCGCCAATTTGCTGGGCATTGAGGTGATGATGAAATTGTTGCCGCATGTAAAACAAGTGGGCGTTTTCGACACCTCTTTCCATCAAACCATACCGATGGAAGCATTTTTATATGCCATTCCATATAAATATTATGAAGAGCATAAAGTGCGCAGATACGGATTTCACGGCACCAGCCATAAATATGTTGCGCAAAAAGCAGCCGCATTGCTGGGAAGAAATTATGAAGACCTGAAAATCATTACTTGCCATTTGGGCAACGGCGCTTCTGTTTGCGCTATCAAAAACGGAAAATCCGTTGATACCTCTATGGGATTTACGCCGGTGGAAGGCTTGATTATGGGTACCCGTTGCGGCGACCTGGATTTGGGCGCACTGCTCTATATCGGTGAAAAAGAAGGTATGGATTTCAAGGCGATGAACACCTTCATTAACAAAAAATCGGGCGTATTCGGAATTGCCGGAAGCTCCGATATGCGAGATGTGGAAGACGGTGTTGAAAAGGGCGATGAACACAGCATCGCAGCACTCAAATGCTACTGCTACCGCGTGAAGAAATATATTGGCGCCTATACCGCTGCCATGAATGGCGTGGATGTCATTGTGCTGACCGGCGGAGTAGGTGAAAACGACCGCGGCGTAAGAGAAGAAATTCTCGGCAATTTGCAATGCTTCGGCGTAGAGTTTAACCCTGATACAAATGATGTGCGCGGCACAGATCAACTACTTACAAAACCCAATAGCAAAACCGCTGCTATGGTAATTACCACCAACGAGGAATTGGTGATTGCTACAGATACACTAATGTTGTGTTATTGAATTTTTTCCCGAAATTCAAAAATAATCGAAAAAAGTGTATTTTCGCCGCTGTTTTTTTAAAATTTACGAAAATAGTGTACCCACCAACTGTGTCTTTTGTTGAAAACTTTTTCAAAAATAACTTG
>WQWP01000078.1 GCA_009787485.1 Lentimicrobiaceae bacterium
GCTTTTCTCTCGTCGGGATAGCAAGATTCGAACTTGCGACCTCCTGCTCCCAAAGCAGGCGCGATAACCGGACTACGCTATATCCCGAAAGCGGCGGCAAAAATATACTTTTTAGCGAAAGAATTTTATAGTCGCAAAAAAATATAATTTCGCCGCCTAAAATCAAAAAAAATGGAACCTACGACTTTAGTAGATCAAGTAACCTCAATTATTGATCAAATTCGCCCCTATTTACAACAAGACGGGGGCGACATTCAGTTCATAGAACTAACCCCTGAAAACATCGTGCGCGTTCAGCTTCGCGGCGCCTGCGGAAGTTGCCCGCACGCAAAAATTACCCTCAAACACATGGTAGAAGCTACTGTGATGGAGTACTGCCCGGAGATTACCGGAGTGGAAGATATTAACCTAATATAAATTTAAAGATTTAAAAATTTAAAATTTAAGGTTATAGTTACTAAATCGCAAATTCTTAAATCTTTAAATCTTTAAATTTTAAATTTTAAATTTTAAATCTTTAAATCATGGCACTAAAATGCGGAATCATCGGTCTAACCAACAGCGGAAAAACAACACTCTTTAACTGTATTTCCAACACAAAAGCAGCGATTACCGACTTTGCGTACAGCACAAACAAGTCGAACATCGGCGTGTGTAATGTGCCCGATCCGAGATTGGAACACATCAATACCTTCATCAAGGCGGAGCGGTTGGTGTATGCCACGATGGATATTGTGGATATTCCGGGCTTGGCAAAAGGCGCCTCGCAAGGCGAAGGCATCGGGAATACGTTTTTGGCAGATGTGCGTTTGTGCGATGCTTTAATTCATGTATTGCGCTGTTTCAATAATCCAAACTTACCTCACGTGGAAGGTTCCATTGACCCCGTTAGAGATATTGAAATCATTGATTTTGAATTACAAGTAAAAGATATAGAGCAAATCGAGCGAAAAATGGCGAAGGTAGAAAAAGCCATGAAAGCAGGCGAAAAAAGCGCCAAACAAGATTACGAAACCCTTCAAAAATATAAAAAACATATCGAAAACTTTCAGAATGTAAGCACGTTGGAGGTTTCTCCTGAAGAACGCGCCGTGATAGCCGACCTGCTTTTGCTTACCGAAAAACCGCAATTATTTGTATGTAATGTGAATGATGACGATGCCGTTTCCGGAAATAAATATGTAGAGCAAGTACAAGAGTATCTGAAAGATAAAAACGCAGAAATGTTGATGATTGCCGGAAAAATTGAATCCGAAATTGCAGAATTGGAAGATGAAGAAGAGCGCATGATATTTTTGCAGGATGTAGGCTTAAGCGAAGCCGGCGTGCGCAAAGTAATTCGTGCCGCGTATAAATTGCTGAATCTCATCTCATTTTTCACAGTAGGCGGCAAAGAAAACCGCGCCTGGACGATAAAGAGAGGCATGTTGGCGCCACAGGCAGCCGGCGCTATCCACAGCGATTTGGAACGCGGGTTTATTCGCGCAGAAGTCATTAAGTATGACGATCTTGTAGCTTACGGATCCGAACTAAAATGCAAAGAAGCAGGGAAACTCTCTGTGGAAGGGAAAACCTATCAGGTGCAGGATGGGGATATTTTGCATATTAGGTTTAATGTATAATTAGCAGAATTTTATGTTTCTTTGCACCCTATTTATTAACCATAATAATAATTTTATGACTTAACAATTGGATATTAACAGCTAATAAAAAAGCATTTTTTGCTGTATTCTTGCCTTTTCGAATTCTAGACAAATTCAACCTTTAAACATTCAAGAGCGCTCATGCTGCGGCGTGGGCTCTGCTCCGAAGATTTGAATGTTTAAGGTAGTCTAGAACCTCGAAAGGCAAATATACAGAGTTTAGTCCGCGCTTTTTTATTGTGATAAAATAAAATGCAATGAACAACTACAATATTCATATAGGCGAATTGATTCTGAAAAAATTAAAAAAAGAGAAACTTTCGGTGGCGTGGCTTGCCGGAAAAATCAATATTGATCCGAGCAATCTTCATAAAAAATTGAAAAAAAAATCTATGGACACCGATTTGCTCCAACATATCTCTAAAGTATTAGATTATACGTTCTTTCAATACTATCTTGCCGATAATAAAAATTAATTGGGTAAATTTTACCCAAAAATTAGGTAAATTTTTACCCGAATATCGGGTAGATTTTAACCCGATATTTTTACCGATTGTAATAATATAAGTTGTTTTTTCACAGCGTAATAAAAACAAGCATTAAACACCAACCCTTGACCTAATAATTAAATATTATTTTTGCAGTATTATTAACTTAAAATTTTAAAAACATGAAAAAAACTTTTATTTTTTTACTCGGTGTAATACTGATAATGGGGTATGTAAATCTTTCTGCAAATGATTATATTTACAACGAAAAAGAACAAAAATCTTATACTATGACTCTTTTACAGGGCGAATTATGTAATTTTAGATTTGTATTAGAGAATCCTTACGGAGTAGGATGGTCTTCTTCTAATGGTATTGAAATTACTGTTGATGGGGTAGGTTATGGATTGGTTAGATTGCCATGGGGTATGGGTAATTATTATGCCGAAGAAATCATAGCACTACCTTCCGGAGAGTTACAATTGTATTGGATTGGTAATCATAGTTATGAGACACATCAGTTCAAAGTTTATAATTCATTAGATGAATTGATTTATACAAGCCCTGAAGATGATTTTATATATGGAGGAATATTTTTGACCTATCAGAATGAATGTGTTGAATGCCTTCCCATAACCGATCTTGAGGGTATTTATATTGCTGAAGAACATCAAGTTAATTTGAGTTGGACTGCGCCTGAGAGTACAGATTTAATAGGTTATGATATTTACAGGAATGATGAACTTATAGATCATCTACCTCCTTCTACTGTTTCTTATTTTGATAACACTACTGAATTAGAAGATGGATATTATACGTACTGCGTAAGCCCCATTTATCCTTCTATATGTTCTTTAGATGAAAAATGTTTTGGAACCTATATATCAAATGTGGGTATTGTAGATTATAAAGATAATATTTTAATTTATCCTAATCCTACAAATAATATTGTAAACATTTCAGGCATTGACGTTGCCAACGTAAAGATCTTTAATAGCATAGGGCAATTAGTTTTAAATCAACATAATACAAATGCAATTAACGTTTCCGCATTACAAAACGGAATATATATACTCTCTGTCAAAACCTCAACAGGTAGCATCATTCAAAAGAAAATAAGCATTAACCACTAACCATTAATCACTAAAAAAATCTGCGTAAATCTGTTTAATCTGCGTCATCTGCGTGCTAAAAACCAAACTTAACCAATAACATATTAACCAAAATTATATTCACATGAAAAAAATCTACACAATTGCAATTCTTCTCAGCATGGGAATTACGCAGATTTACGCACAATGTTATCAATGCGATAGCACTACAAAAGCCTTTACCATAGGCACAAATAACATCGCAACTGGACAGAACGCTTTCGCAGGTGGCAATGAATCATTCGCACCGGCTAACAATAGTTTCGCTTTCGGAAATGGCTCTCAAGTACTTGGATTAAATGGCATTGCTCTCGGTAATAATGCTAAAGTAAGTAACTTTGCAGACGGCATTGCCATAGGTAGTTTTGCTACATCCAACGCCGCCAACAGTTTAGTATTTGGCATGGGCACTTCCGGTTCGCCTTTAGTTAACAACAAACCCAACAGCATTATGTTTGGCGTTAACAACAAACCCTCTTTAACCATTTTTAAACCCACCAATGCTGATAGAGGTTACCTTGGCATTGGCACAGAGGAGCCCAAAGAGATGGCGCATGTGGTGGGCAAGTTGCTTATAGAAAGAACAAATGAAGTTGCGAGTAGTTTGCAATTCAAACACCCCAGCACAAGAGGAACTGGCCCGGGTCCCGATGAGCCGCAACTTGCCCCATCTTATTGGGATATATATTCTGATGCCGGAGGATTAAAATTTAACACTATAGCACCCAATGGCACCAGCAGTCAAAGTATGATTATCAGTGGTAGCGGCTCTGTGGGGATTGGTATTGCTGTTCCAAAGGCCAAGCTACACGTAGTCCAGAACATTTTATCGGATGGTAATATTACTGCTTTAGATAAATTTGTATTAGCACCCGACCATAATTCCACTTCGGGATACTGGGAAATTTCGCGCACAAATACCGGATTAAATTATGGGTACATGGATGGAACATTACAAAATGTTTTTTTCATGGGCAACAATGGAAAAATTGGAATGGGAACAAATACGCCTGCCGAAAAGTGGCAAGTAGTAAATGGAAATATATTAATTTCTAAAAACCCTGCTTCTACCTCAAGCGGATCTGTGATATTTAAACTCAACAGCGCCCATGAAAACGCCTGGGGAATTGAGTATATAAATTCAACGGCAGAGGGTTCCGGATTTAATTTTTGGAATAACAAAGATATTGGAGTGATTGATAATGTTTATCAAAAATACTCTATTTTATTTCTATCAGATGGCAAAGATGGCAATGTAGGAATAGGGACAAAATCTCCGGGTGCAAAATTGGATGTTTCCGGTACGGTTAAAGCCTCAGCCGCCAATGTTACAGGAACCATAACCGGAAATGCTTTGACAATAAACCGAAATGCAGATATTGCAGGAACAATAACCGGTAATGCTTTGACAATAAACCGAAATGCAGATATTGCAGGAACAATAACCGGTAATGCTTTGACAATTGACAACGATGCAACTATTGCAGGGGCAATAACCGGAAATGCTTTGACAATTGACACCGATGCAACTATTACCGGAACATTATCTGCAAACACTTTAAGCGCTAAGGGCGCCAATATTGACGGAAAGATAAAAACAAAAGCAATTGAAGTAACCTTAGAAGACTGGCCTGATTTTGTGTTTGAAGATGACTATAACCTGCTCCCTTTAAAAGAAGTAGAGCAATATATAAAGCAAAATGGTCATTTACCTGAGATCCCGTCTGCCAAGGAAGTAGAAGAAAACGGTGTTAACCTTGGCGAAATGCAAAGCAAACTTTTAATGAAAATTGAAGAGCTTACGCTCTATATCTTAGATTTACAAAAACAAATTGACGAATTAAAGAAATAACGAAAGGAGATAATTTATGAAAAAAATAACATTACTCATTATGATACTGGGCGTGATAACCACAGCCAATGCCCAGATAGAAAAAAACGAATTGAAAATGCCGCCGAACTTAGAAGAAATGGTGGCTACGAAACTTAAAAACGAGCCTGTTGAAGAATTCTACAGACATGGCATAAAAAACAAAGAGCAGTTGGAGAACTTACAATTGGGAAGAGCTATTCGTGACTATGTCATTAATGTTGATAATGACACCTTAACACCTCAAGGTTGGCGAGTGCCTGTCATGTATGAGGGAAAGGCGCTTTTTTTAGCGTATGTTACAGAAAGAGGTGCAAACTTTGGCTTTCCTAAAATGGGAGAAGATATACATCATTACGAACGTGAAGATTTGATGGGGATTGTAACGGTTAGGGATATACCTTGGGAATATTATTATATTCGGAGAGAGAATAAAGATGTTTTCGTACAAGTGTTTGACCCGGCAGCGCGCCAATATTTTAAAAACGAATATAGTTTAAGTGAGCTTATTGGCCTTAGAAATAGAGTTTTAGAGTTACGTGATGCCCACCCAAAAGAGAGACGACAGGAAATTCCTGAAATTTATGGAACAAACCAAGTGAATGAAGATGATATTTTTGACACTAATTTTCCACAAAAACATGAACTGAAAATGACGCCCGAAATAACAGAAATGCTGGCTTCTACTTTTAAATACAGATCTGTTCAGAGCCTCTCAGCTTATGGCATAACAAACAGAGCGCAATTGGAAAATTTGCAATTTGGAAAACCTATTCCGGCGTATCGGATTGATATTGAAAATGAAAACTTAGTATTTACAGGTGCGTGGATTGTGCCTATGATGAGTAACGGTGAGCCTCTTTTTACAGCAGATGTAATGGAATGGAGCAAGGGAGAATATCGTTGTTCGGGAGCTGGGGGAGTTGCTTTGGCAGAAATTCTTCGTAATTATGAATACAAAGATTTGATAATTGGTTACCTAAGTGGTTATCCTTCAGAAAAGAGTTATCTTATTATTAGGAAAGAGCAAAAAGATATTTTTGTGTATGTGTCAACAATAAAAACGCACGAAAGTTTTAATGAATATACTTTTAGTGAGATCATTAACTCTTTAAAAAAATAGATATGAATATATATATATTTTTATTCTTGTTGGGAGCAACCTTTACTTTGAATGCTCAGGAGATAGAGTTAAATGTACCTATAGTTACACAGGAACAAAGCAAATGGTGTGGGGCTGCTGTATCACAAAGCGTGATTCGTTATCTTCCTCCTAATCGTGTTACTAAGCAATGCGACATAATGGTATGGGTTCGGCAAAACCCGCCTCCACCTGAGTCTAATAAATGTTGTGATGATTCTATTCCCCAATATTGCAACCAGGAGGGTATTGACCTTTATGGATCTCAACGTAGTATACAGGCGGTTTTGAGTCATTTTGGCGAAATTAATAGTTATCCATATTCGTTGAAGTATCCACCACCTGCAGAGATTTATGAATGTCTTAGTAATAACCGCCCCTTAATTATTGGCTTGCGCAATCCGTTTAACAATGAAGGGCACGCTGTTGTTGTTCGCGGAATATACCTCTATCCTGCACTTGATATAATCTATTATATGGATCCCTCTGATGATCCGAGGTATGGTGGTAATCGAGAAATGTCCTATATAAATCTAATTTCCGGCGTTAACATTCATCGCTTCAATTGGGATCAAACTCTTATTACTTGTTCATCATCAAAAGATGATCTTTGCAATTATGTCGGCGGAGGAGGAGGAGGAGACGATCCTTGTTCCAACTGCATTTTAGACCCCGGCGAAGAAACGATTGATTGCGGTGGCACCTGTCCGCCTTGTGGGTATATAGGGAATGTAACGGATGAAATAATGATAACAAATACTGCTCAGCTTCGTACGGTAATGATGGCTTTTAAAAGAATAACGGCATGCGACTCTACAACAGTTGTATCTAGAGACAATGTAACTTTTATTACGAAAAAAACGGGTTCAATTTTTTTATATCCGGGTTTTACAGCTGAAGAAGGTTCTACTTTTAGTACGCAAATGAAAGACCTTTCCGAATATGAAAGACCTTGTGGAGCTATTTGCCCTGCCCATACTCTTTCTGAAACTCACAAAGCATTTTTTGATTTTCTACGAATCAATAATCTACTTTACGCTGTAGGATTTGATTACGATATTTATAAGAGTGGTGGAGGGTCTCCAATACATAGTAAGAATTTAAAAATAAACTATGATGGAATGCATTATTTATGGGATTGCACAACCAATGCAGGAGATGGGCTAATAGGTACAGTATCGTACTATATTCGTTATAAAATACACTATTGCAATCATACTTCCTCTCCTCTCTTGACACATAATTTTACTGTTAATTATTATTGCAAATCATTAACTGAAGAACCTGATGATCCAGAAACCCCTCCTCAATTTTCCCCTCCCCATCCTAATAATACTCCCCTTCACTCTGCAACCGCCCCTCCCCAATTTACCATTACTCCTAACCCCAACCCCGGCACCTTCCAATTAGAAACCAACTTCCCCCTCACCAATATTGCCCATCTCAAAATCCTAACCCCGCTCGGCGCCACCCTCTACGAAACCCAAACCCTCTCTTCCCATACTATTCAATTACCCACTTCCGCCACAGGCCTGCATTTTGTGGTTATCATGCTGAAAGATGGCGCGGTGCTAACGCAGAAGATGGTGATACAGCGGTAGGATAAATCTGTCCCATTACCCCTCATTGCCGTCGGCTTAAGCCGATGGAGAAAGAAAGGATAAAATGAGAAATGGCTTTAGCCAAAAATTAATAATGATTTTGGCTAAAGCCATTTTTTTTTCTTATTTCCTATTTGTTCCGTCAGTTAAAACTGACGGCAATGAGTGGTGGTTTTTGCTTTGCGCCAAAATATACGAAAATCTCACTAAATTCGATAAAATCTTTATTTTCGCCGCCGATTTTATATATAAATATCATGAAAAACCACAAACTTTTACCTCTATTCTTAGCGGTTATCTTCATCGCCACCGCTTGCGTTACAAAAAGCAAATACAACGAATTAGACGCACGGTACAAAAAATGTACAGACGATCTGAATTATACTACTTCCGAAAAAATTGATTTTGAAAATAGAAACAGAGAGTTATCATCGGAAATCATCAATTTAAAAGTGCAAATTGAGCAATTGAAAGACGACACGGCGGCAATGGGAAGGCGAATCCGGATTGCAGAGCGTAATTTAGCGAAAACAAAAGCGGATTACGATGATCTTTTAAAAAGTTTTGCCGACCAAAGTTTAAGCAGAAGCGCAGAAATTGCTACGCTTATGAATACGTTAGAGACACGGCAAAAAGAATTGGAAGAAAAAGAAGCGCGCTTGGAAGAATTGCAAAGTATTTTAGCTCAAAAAGATGCTGAGGTAAAGGCGCTGAAAGATAAAGTGGCAAACGCACTGAAAGGATTTGAAGATCACGGCTTAACCGTTTATGAAAAGAACGGAAAAGTGTACGTATCATTGGACGAGAAATTGCTCTTTGCCTCCGGGAGCTGGGAAATTGACAGCAGAGGTAGAGACGCCTTGCGCGAATTAGGGAAAGTGCTTGCCAATGAGCCGAGTATCAACGTGCTCATTGAAGGACACACCGACGACGTTCCGTTCAGAGGAAGCGGCAATGTAAAAGATAACTGGGATTTGAGCGTGATGCGTGCCACCGCAGTAGTAAAAGAACTGCTGAAAAACAAAGAGATTAACCCACAACGCATTACTGCCGCCGGAAGAAGCGAGTATCTTCCCATTGATTCCGATGATACGAGAGAAGCGCGTGCCAGAAACCGCCGTACGGAAATCATCTTAACGCCGAATTTAGATGAACTTTTCAGGATCATTGAAGGCCGATAATTATTTTAAAACTTAAGAGGGCGCTCTTTGAACTTAAATCTTAAATCTTTAAATCTTTAAATTTTAAATTTTGAACCTTTCAAAAACCCTACTCAACTGGTTTGAAGAAAACCAACGCCATTTGCCTTGGCGCGGAGAAACCGACCCGTATAAGATTTGGGTTTCTGAAATTATTTTGCAACAAACACGCGTAAATCAAGGGTGGGCGTATTATTTACGGTTTATTGAACGATTCCCCAATGTGAAATCGCTGGCAGAAGCCCCTTTGCAGGAAGTTTTGCGCGTATGGCAAGGCTTAGGCTATTACTCCCGGGCGCGCAACATGCACACTGCTGCGCAGCAAATTATGCAAAATCATCAAGGCGTTTTTCCTCATAATTATTTGGATATCAGAAAGCTGAAAGGTATCGGCGATTACACGGCAGCCGCCATTGGCTCTATTGCATTCCGCCTTCCCTACGCTGCCGTAGATGGTAACGTTTTACGTGTAATTACAAGAATATTTGGTATTTACGATGATATTTCGCAACCAAAAACTGTGCGCGCCATTACTCAACTTTGCCAAAACTTGATAGATAAAGAAAATCCGGGAGATTTCAATCAGGCGCTCATGGAGTTAGGCGCTATCCAATGCACGCCCAAAAAGCCAAATTGTGAAATCTGTCCGTTTACAACCCAATGTATAGCTTTTGCAAAAGAGCATGTAAATTTACTTCCTGTAAAGTTTTTGATACTAAAAGTAAAAAAACGTTACTTTCACTATCTTATCTTTACTAAAAATGATAAAACGATTATAGAACAACGCACCGCAAACGACATTTGGAAAAATTTATACCAATTTCCTCTCATCGAAACGCAAACTGCTTGTGAAAAAATTACCGAAGAAATGCTTTTAGATGCCGGCTTCGGCAAAATTCATCCCGTTTTTTTGAAAGAAGTAAAACATAAACTTACGCATCAGCATTTGACAGTTCGGTTTTATATCGTGAATAATTTTTTGCCGGAATTAAAAAACAATACAATACCCATAAAAAAATTGAAAAAATATCCTTTCCCTGTTGTATTAGCAGAAAATTTTGTTTTTTTGCAACTTCATTAAAATTGCAACCAAAAAATAAATTTATCAATCAAAATCAACTTTTTATGAAAAAATTATCTCTGTTTTTGTGCTTATCATTAGCACTTTCTTTTATGAACCTGAATGGGCAAATCCATTTGGCAGAAAATTTCGACGGCGCTTCGTTTCCTGCGGGATGGACGAGAGAAAACCAAGCTTCAAACTGGTCGATTTCAGGCACTAACTTTGCCGGCGGCACACCAAGAGAACTCCGCCTTTCATGGAGCCCCCAATTTACCGGCAAAACACGCATGATCTCTCCTGTAATAAACTTAAACGGCGCCACCGATTTAGTGGTAGATTTTCTATATTACCTTGATAATTATCAAGGATCCACTACAATCGGAATCGAAACTACAAGCAATGGCGGAGCAACCTGGAATCTTGCTTTTCAAAAATCATTCTCAAGCACTCATAAAGGTAAAATTACGGAA
>WQWP01000079.1 GCA_009787485.1 Lentimicrobiaceae bacterium
AAATCTAATTTTGCAACTTAAAAATTGTACCGTATAGAAGAATCGTTTTATGCACAAAATTTTAATTGTTGACGACGAAAAACCTGCAAGAGATTTCATTGCCGATTTGGTTACTTCGTATATCCCAAACGCAAACGTAACGCAAACAGATCACCCCCGAAAAGCATTAGCCCTTATCAAAAAAGAGGATTAAAAGCAATTAAAGTGGCTACCGTTGTCCGGGTGCAGTCAGCATATTCATTAATCCTTTCGCTTTTCCGCCGGAAACCATCCGCATCATTTTGCGCATATCATCAAATTGCTTCATCAGTTTGTTTACCTCCTGAATGTCGGTGCCGCTGCCGTTGGCGATTCGTTTTTTGCGACTTCCGTTCAATACATCAGGGTGGGTGCGTTCATAGGGCGTCATGGATAAAATGATCGCTTCTACGCCTTTAAATGCGTTGTCGTCGATATCCATGTCTTTTATGGTTTTTCCAACGCCCGGAATCATGCTCATCATATCTTTGATATTTCCCATTTTTTTAATTTGCGCAATTTGGGCTAAAAAGTCGTTAAAATCGAATTGGTTTTTCGCTAATTTGCGTTGCAGTTTCAGCGCTTCATCTTCGTCGAATTGTTCTTGCGCTTTTTCCACAAACGAGCGGATGTCGCCCATGCCGAGGATTCGTTCCGCCAAACGATCGGGGTGAAATACATCCAAAGCGTCCATTTTTTCTCCTACCCCGATGAATTTTATGGGCTTGTTGACCACCGCTTTAATGGTTAAAGCAGCACCACCTCTCGTATCGCCATCCATTTTGGTAAGGATAACGCCGTCGAAATTGAGTTTGTCGTTGAATGCTTTTGCCGTATTTACGGCATCCTGACCGGTCATGGCATCTACCACAAACAATATTTCATGTGGGTTAACGGCATTTTTGATGTTGCCGATTTCGTCCATCATTTCCTGGTCAATGGCAAGACGCCCTGCAGTATCAATAATTACCACATTAAATCCCCAATCTTTGGCATGTTGCACAGCGCGCCTGGCAATATCCACAGGTTTTTTAGAGTTTTCATCTGTAAAAACATCTACTTCAACCTGTTCGCCGAGCACTTTTAATTGGTCAATCGCGGCGGGACGATACACATCGCAGGCAACTAACAACGGCTTTTTGCCGCGCTTGGTTTTCAGCATTTTTGCCAACTTTGCCGCATGGGTGGTTTTACCGGAGCCTTGCAAGCCGGCCATCAAAATAATTGAAGGGTTTGATTTTACATTAATATCTGTGGCTTCACGTCCCATGAGTTCAATCAGCTCATCGTACGTGATTTTTACCATGAGCTGGCTGGGCGAAACTGCCTTTAAAACGTTTTGTCCCAACGCCTTTTTCTTCACCTCATCGGTAAACTCTTTCGCTATTTTATAGTTAACATCCGCATCTAACAGGGCTTTCCGAACTTCTTTCATCGTTTCCGCCACATTAATTTCGGTAATGTAGCCGTGCCCTTTTAATACCTTAAACGCGCGATCTAATTTGGAGCTTAAACTTTCGAACATAGTTTTAGTGGTTAATAGATTAATGGACGCAAAAATAGTGTTTTAATTTTCTATACTAAGAAAAAAAGGAATTTATTTTATTTTTGCAGCGTTAAATCATAAAATAGATGCCAAAAATTTACGAATACTTCGGATTTATATTTTTCTTTTATTCAGATGAACATGAACCAGTTCATGTTCATGTAAGAAAATCAGGATGCGAATCTATTTTTGAAATCATAATGGAAGATGGAAAACTAAAAACAATACGATGCAGAAAAAAAAGAATGAATGAATTGTCCGATAAAGATAAAACCATTGCAGAAGATTTTATTCGTAAGTACATTGATAATATAATAAATAAGTGGGTTAATTTCTTTGTATTAAAGAAAAGAATAAGAAATTCCAAGATTACAAAAAAAATATAGTTATGGAAACTGCAATTACAGTAAAAAAAGCTAATTATCTTAAAGGTTACACCATCAAGTTGCTATTTAGCGATAATACTTCGCAAAATGTGGATTTTTCAGATTTTTTCAGCACACATTCACACCCTCAATACAATAAATACAAGAATATTGAAAAATTTAAAGATTTTAATATTGAAGATGGAAACGTTGTTTGGGGAAAAAATTGGGATTTAATCTTTCCCATACATCAACTATATCAGGGAAAAATCATTTAAAAATTTATTCATGATGAACACCACCCTCAAAACCATGCTCCAACACCGAAGCATCCGGAAATTTACCCCCGAAGAAATTGACGAACAATCTTTAGATTTTATTTTGAAAGCCGCCTGCAACGGATCCACCATGGGCAACATGCAATTATACAGCATTATCGTTACCAAAGACAAAGAGAAGATGCAAGAGATGGCGCCCTTTCATTTTAACCAACCTATTGCCACCAATGCGCCGGTAATTCTCACGTTTGTTGCCGATTTCAACCGCTTTAATTTATATTGTAAATACAGAGATGCTGCAACAGATGCCTATTCCAACCTGCAAAGTTATCACTGGGCGGTAATTGACGCCATTATTGCTGCGCAAAACGCCTGCGTAGCTGCTGAGTCTTTAGGGCTGGGCATTTGCTGGTTGGGCACGATTACTTACAATGCCGACAAATTCATTGAAGCATTCCGGCTTCCCAAACATACTGTGCCGGTAGCGTGTATTGCATTCGGACATCCTGATGAGAAGCCGGAACTTACCGACAAACTTCCCTTGGAAGCATTGGTACATTACGAAACGTACAACGATTATACCCGAGAGAGCATTGATTGGCTCTACGCCGACAAAGAAGCGCATGAAAACACATTCCGGCTGTTCGCAGAAAATAATTTGCCCAATCTTGCAAGAATTTTTACAGAACGCCGTTATAAAAAAACCGATAATGAACATTTTGCAAAGGTGCTGGAAAAGGTGATGAAAGCGCAAGAGTTTTTGAAGTGATTATAGAATAACACCTTAATATTTTTAAAAAAAAGAAAATGAAAAATGTAAAACTACTTATTGTGAGCCTTGCGCTTATATTTGCGTATGGAAATGCTCAAGCCCAATTTGGCGGTATTAGACGGGCAGTGCAACGTGGCGCTGAAAATGCTGTGGAAAAACATGTAGAAAAAAAAGTTGAAGAAGCCTTAACCAACGAACTTGAAAAAAGTGAGCCAGAAGCGGAAATTGATTTTGACCAATTAGTCAAAGAAATTGAGGAAGCCCGGAAGGCACAGGAAGAAGCTAATGCACAAGTGGCTGACATTTCCAGCGAGATTCCCGAAGTTGGCAACATGCCTTACACGCCGTCGGAAAGCGAATTTGCTTTCTTTGCCCTGAAAAAAGGCGCGGTACAAGTATTGGCTAATAAAGATACCAAAGGCAAAATTACCTCGCAAATTCGTAACACCATTAAAGAGATTACCGGCGAAAAAAATGCTTTTGCCATTCATTATGAAAGTGAAGTGCTTGATGAAAAAGGAAACCCCACCAATACGGAAGCCCCACTCATCATCAATTTCCGCGTTGTTGTTAAAGACGACATTATGTATTTGGATATGAAAGGAATGTTTGCTGCCATGGAAGGACTTGACGATGTGCAGGCGAGTGGAAAAGTGATGAGAATTCCGAGCAACCTCACTGTTGGGCAAACCCTTGAAGACGCAAGCACAAAAGTGAGTATCGGTTTCGTAAACTGCACAGCTACCATGACCGAAGGAAAATGTTTGGCGATAGAAGATATTACCGTAGAAGCAGGTACCTTCAACTGCTACAAAATTTCGCAGCGAATTAACGTTACAGCTATGGGCATTAAAAACGAAAATACTACCATAACATGGTATGCCAAACGAGTAGGCACAGTTAAATCTGAAACCTACGATAAAAAAGGCAAACTCCAATCCACTCAAGAATTGATTGTAAATAAATAACCCCCCTCCCCCTTTATCCTTAAATCTTAAATCTTAAATCTTAAATCTTAAATCTTAAATCTTAAATCTTAAATCTTAAATCTTAAATAACCTATGACTGATTACCACCTAAAATTTAAAGTTGCCGACATGAGTTTGTCCGACTGGGGAAGAAAAGAAATTGAAATTGCAGAAAAAGAGATGCCCGGATTAATGGCGCTTCGCGAAAAGTACGGCGATACGAAGCCATTGAAAGGCGCACGCATTACCGGCTCGCTACACATGACCATTCAAACGGCCGTGTTAATTGAAACGCTCACGCATTTGGGCGCAGAGGTGCGCTGGTGCAGCTGCAATATTTTCTCTACGCAAGACCACGCTGCTGCGGCTGTTGCTGCAAAAGACGTTGCGGTTTTTGCGTGGAAAGGAGAAACATTGGAAGAATACTGGTGGTGCACCAATCAGGCATTAGCATTCCCCGGCGAAAAAGGTCCAAATTTAATTGTAGATGACGGTGGCGATGCAACGCTCCTAATCCATTTGGGTTATAAAGCTGAAAATGATGCTTCTGTTTTAAATAAAAAACCGGAATCTACAGAAGAATCCGTGGTTTTAGAGACGTTAAAACAACTATTAAAAGAAAACTCGCAACGTTGGCACAACACCGTAAAAGAATTGCGTGGCGTATCGGAAGAAACAACCACCGGCGTGCATCGCCTGTATCAAATGATGGAAGCCGGCGAACTGCTTATTCCGGCAATCAATGTAAACGATTCGGTTACCAAATCGAAATTCGATAACAAATACGGTTGTCGCGAATCGTTGGCAGATGGCATTAAACGCGCTACCGATGTGATGATTGCAGGCAAAGTGGTGGTCGTGTGCGGCTACGGCGATGTGGGCAAAGGCTGCGCGCAATCCATGAAATCGTACGGCGCACGTGTCATCGTTACCGAAATTGACCCGATTTGCGCACTACAGGCCGCTATGGAAGGTTTTGAAGTAAGCCCCATTGAAGATACGCTACATGAAGGAAATATCTACGTAACCACTACCGGAAATAAAGACGTGATTACCGCCGAACACATGTTGAACATGAAAGACCAATCCATTGTTTGCAACATCGGGCACTTTGATAATGAAATTCAGGTAGAAGCCTTTGAAAGATTGCCTCAAATTAAAAAACGCAACGTAAAACCTCAAGTAGATGAATATATTTTCCCCGATGGTAAATCTATTTTCATTTTAGCTGAAGGACGTTTGGTAAATTTGGGATGCGCTACCGGACACCCCAGCTTCGTAATGAGCAACTCTTTTACCAACCAAACCATGGCGCAATTAGATCTATGGAAAAACGATTACAAGATTGACGTTTATAACCTGCCCAAACATTTAGACGAAGAAGTTGCCCGCCTCCATTTAGAAAAAATCGGCGTAAAACTAACAAAACTTACTCAAGAACAAGCCGATTACATAGGCGTTCCCATCGAAGGCCCCTATAAGCCGGACCAGTACAGATACTAAATCCCCTTCAAATTTTGAAGGGCTGTCTCGCAAAGCGAGACGGGGTAGTTTATATAAAAATTATAACTTCTCATATCCTTATTTTATTATTTTTGCCCCCGCATTGGTTTCAGATATACCATTCAATATATCCGACGAAGAGGGAATCAGGTGCAAATCCTGAACAGACCCGCTACTGTAAATCCTATGCAACGTTTGGGCAAAACATGAGCCACTGAGAAGGGAGAAAGGACAAGAGGAGAAAGAAGAAAAGGAGAAAGGAGAAAAGGACAAATTCTTGGGAAGGCTGCCCAAAACGGGGATAAGTCAGGAGACCTGCCAACGCAAAAACAATTATCAACCCTTTCGAGGAACAAAGCGTTGTGTTATGAGTCTATTAAAATCTGCGAAAATCTGTGTCATCTGTGTCATCTGTGTGCCTTTCTCGCTTTACGCACAATCAGACACCACTAAAGTACACGAAATAAACGAAGTAATCATCACCACCACCCAACGCAACGAGGTCATCCCCGCACAAAGATTATCCGGCGAAGAATTGCAACGCCTCAGCAGCCTCTCCATTGCCGACGCTATCCGCTATTTCTCCGGCATCCAAATCAAAGACTTCGGTGGAATCGGCGGACTCAAAACGGTGGATATCCGCAGCATGGGCACCAACCATGTAGGTGTTTTTTACGATGGCATCCAATTAGGGAACGCCCAAAACGGACAAATTGATTTGGGCAAATTTTCCTTAGATAACATGGAAGAAATCGCATTATACAATGGGCAAAGAACAGAAATCTTTCAGCCTGCCACAGATTTTGCTTCTGCCGGAGCGATCTACCTTCAAACACGGCGCCCAACATTTGAGGGAGATAAGAAATCCAATGTCAGGGCGCTATTTCGCACGGGGTCTTTTGGGTTGGTAAATCCGTCTATTCTTTGGGAACAACAAAACGAAACGCGCCCCATTTCCACCACATTCAACGCAGAATATCTTTACGCCACAGGTAAATACAAATTTCGATACCGCCGCGTTTTTCCCGATGGCACTGTGGCATGGGACACCACAGCCATACGCCAAAATGGAGATATTCAAGCTTTTAGATTAGAAAGCGGACTGTTTGGCACTGCCTCAAAAATAATTTGGAATGCTAAAGTCTATTTCTACAATTCCGAAAGAGGCATCCCGGGCGCTATCGTGAACAATGTTTGGAAAAACGCGCAACGGCAGTGGGACAGGAATTTCTTTACCCAAACCTCGTTAACTGCGCCCATCCACCGCCGCTACGAACTGTTAGCCCGCTTCAAATATGCCAACAACTATCTGCGTTACCTCAACCCCGATACCACGTTGATGCACATTGACAACCATTTCACGCAACAGGAAATTTTCGCCTGTTTTGCCAACAAAGTAAAAGTCTATAAAAGCTGGGAGCTCTCGTTGGCTACCGATTTTCAATGGAATACATTGCAGGCAAGTATGCGAAATTTTGCACAACCGGAACGTTACACCACTTTAGTTGCGCTGGCTACGGCATTCAACATTTGGCGCATCAAAACGCAGGCAAGTGTAGTGGGAACTTTCATTCATGATAAAGTGAAAGCGCCAATCTCATCAAACTCTAATCATCAAGAATTTACGCCCGCACTTTTTATATCTTGTAAACCGGTTAGAAAAGAGGAGTTTCATATCAGAGCTTTCTATAAACGCGGTTTCAGAATGCCTACTTTTAACGATTTGTATTACACCGATATAGGCAATACCGCACTTCAACCCGAACGCGCTACACAATATAATTTAGGATTGCAATACACAAAGCCTTTTAAGAAAGGAATTTTAGAAAATTTAACACTCAAAACAGATGTTTATTATAATGAAATAACAGACAAAATAATAGCTGTTCCCAAAGGCAGCGGGCAATTTCGCTGGATGATGATGAATATTGGTTTTGTGAAAATACGCGGTATAGATGCCATGGCGCAGTTTAATTGGAAATTCCCGCATGATATTCGTTTGCAAACACATCTGAATTATACGTACCAAAAAGCGCAGGATTTTTCAGACCCTACGGATCATGACCCTGTTTTTGGAACGTGGGGCGGGCAAATTCCTTATATTCCATGGCATAGCGGCTCATTTGTTCTGAAATTTTCTTACAAAACATACGAGTTAAATTACTGTTTTATCTATGTAGGGGAACGGTACCACAGCTCATCCAATATCCGGGCAAATTATGAGCAGCCGTGGTACACGCATGATTTATCGCTCGGCAAAACGTTTTGTTTTAAAAAATGGAATTTTAAGATTTCGGCGGAAATTAATAATATCTTTAACCAGCAGTATGAAGTGGTGTTGAATTATCCGATGCCGGGGACTAATTTTAGGGTAATATTAAAATTTGAGATATGATAGTGAAATTTTTTAAGCACACAGATGACACAGATTTACACAGATTAATAAAATCTGCGTTTATCTGCTTCATCTGTGTCATCTGTGTGCTAAGTTGTAGGAAAGAAATCGAAATCCCCTTCCCCGAAGAAGAGCCCATAACAAACCCCGAATTTACCTCTATACAAGGCTTTTACCTGTTAAACGAAGGAAACATGGGCAACAACAAATCCACCCTCGATTATTTCGATTACGAAAAGGGTACTTACACCCGGAATATTTATGCCGATGCAAACCCTTCTGTTCCAAAAGAATTAGGAGATGTAGGCAACGACCTCGCCATTTACGGAAGCAAGTTGTACGCCGTAATCAATCGTTCCAACAAAATTGAGGTAATGGATGCGCAAACAGCCAAGCGCATCGGGCAAATTGAGATTCCAAACGGTCGTTATATTAAATTTCATAGTGGTTTTGCATACGTTACTTCTTATGCAGGGCCTGTTCAGTCGAATCCTAACCACCAACAAATTGGCTATGTAGCCAAAATAGACACGGCTTCTTTGCAAATTGTAGATCAATGTTTGGTAGGTTTTCAGCCTGACGGGTTGGCGATTGCAAACGGGAAAATCTACGTTGCCAACTCGGGCGGCTATTTGTCGCCTAATTATGAAAACACCGTATCGGTCATTGAGGTGGCTTCTTTTAAAGAAACGAAACGCATCACGGTGGCAGCCAACCTTAACCGCGTTTGTGCAGATAAGCATGGAAATATTTGGGTTAACACGCGTGGAGATTATTACCAGACGTCGTCTAAATTATATTGTATGGATTCAAAAACCGACCAACTCATTGATTCTGTCAACATCGTCGCTTCCAATTTTTATTTGGATGATGACAAACTGTATGTTATTGGGGTAAAGTGGAGTAATGTAACCATGAGTAATGAAATTAATTATGGGGTGGTGGATGTGGTTTCAAAGCAGATTATCTCAAATAAATTTATTACGGATGGGAGTGATGCTGAGATTAGAATGCCTTATGGTATTACTGTAAATCCGTTGACCAAAGATATTTATGTAACAGATGCCAGGAATTATGTTACGCCGGGGGCGCTTTATTGTTTTGATAAAGAAGGGAAGCGGAAATGGGATGTGCGGACTGGGGATATACCGGGGCATTTTGCTTTTATTGGGAAATTTTAGAAATGATTATGAAAAAAACAAAAAAATAAAAACATGAGAAAACTCCTCCTTTTACAGATCCTATTAATCCCCTTTTGCGTCTCAATTCAAGCGCAATCGCCGTACATCCACAAAGTTTTCGAGTATCGTCCGGCGCCCGGGCAATGGGTAAATAAGCTGCCCGAATATGAAACCGGCGATACCCACGAAGATATGATTCTAAAAGTGGAAGAAGCGATTGCGGGAGATGAAAAAGGATTGGTAACGCTTGGCGCTTACGGCGGATACATTGTCTTTGGGTTTGACCACTTGGTAGAAAACAGACCCGGAAAGTACGACTTTAAGATATGGGGCAATGCATATTACAGCAATCCCGCCCTTGCCGCCGGATCTTCCGAGCCCGGAATTGTGATGGTTTCTTACGATGCCAATGGCAATGGCATTCCCGACGACCCTTGGTACGAACTTGCAGGAAGCGAATATTACAAACCGCAAACCATTAAAAATTACGAAATTACTTACTATAAACCGGATCCTGATAAAGTTCCGACTCCACACCCAACTTTTTCTTTTCTTACAGATACCAGCTATATAAAATGGACAGACAATCGAGGCGCTACAGGTTATGTGGCACGTATTCTTTTTCACCAGCAACACTATTACCCCCAGTGGATTAATGAGGGAACTTTAGTGTATGAAGGAACTAAACTGGCAAACAATGGAGTGGATGAAACGGGCAATGGGCTATTTATACAATACGCTTACCCTTGGGGATACGCCGACAATCATCCGAACGATAACATCCGCTCCAATTTTGATATTGGCTGGGCGGTTGATGCACAGGGAAATAAAGTAGATTTGCCCGGCATCCATTTCGTAAAAGTATATACCGGCGTAAACCAATATTGTGGATTGTGGGGCGAAACATCCACCGAAATTATGGGCGCAGAAGATTTTCATATTCAAGGAATTGATATTGATGTGCTGGGCGTAAAAACAGAGATGCTTCCCAATGCGCGCGCCTACTATGCGCAAGGGAGATTGCACTTGGAAAACCTTGAAGGCTGTTATGGTACGCTTTTTAACATTAATGGACAGATAGTGAACAGTTTCCAAATCACTTCTTCAAATGATATTCGTGAAATAAATTTGGTTTCAGGAGCATATTTTCTAAAAGTTCAAAAACAAAATACAATTAAGATGTTCAAGTTCGTTATTTACTAAAATTATATAAATGCCTAATATTCATTTTGAAAACTTCTATAGCCTCACAACGCCGAAGGCGTTAAATGTGAATAACCCCGTGCAAGCCGCCAAAGGCGGCGCAGCTCGGGG
>WQWP01000080.1 GCA_009787485.1 Lentimicrobiaceae bacterium
TTCACCCCCAATCCGGGCTATAAGTTTGCGGGATGGCGTACCACTCTTGCGGTAACCGCATCAACCAAAGTTTTCGCCTGGGACGGCTATGAGTTCTCTCCTCCAAGGATAGTCGTTGAAGAGACGTGGACTGGTAGTGCTGCCAAAACATTATACGCCATTTGGGAACTTATTGATATACCCATTACCTTTTTCCCCAACAACGGTGAACCTCCCTTTATTGACACTATTAAATACGGCGAGACTGTCTCCAACCATGGCGTAATCAGACTGGGGAACTATACTTTCGGCGGCTAGTATCAAGATGAGAACTTTGCCGGCTCCCCGTGGGTTTTTTCCACTCCCTTTTACGCCCCTGATACCTTGTATGCCAAATGGATTTATGAAGGCGACACGGTATGCTACGGATATGGCGACTACGAAATATCGGGAACCTTCTACAATGCTTCCAATGTTTATGCCGATATAATAAACGGGACAGGAACAATAATTACCGTTAATTTTAACGCACCCAACTACAAAGTCATCTACGAACCGGGCGCAGCCGACAAAAACGACACCGTTAATATATGTATCTATACCGATGCCGATGATACCGCTTGTCCGATTTACAAAGAATGGGTAGAGTTTTTTGTAGAAGAGTGCCCATGCGATTTCACCCAACCCAGCCCTGCAGATACAGCGGTATGTAATGGTAACAGCGCTACCTTTAATCTGGCGAAGGCCATCGGAGCCGACGGCCCCGATGATATTACTTACCTGTGGCAACAAAGCACAGACGGTATCACTTGGACACCCGCAGAGGGCATGGCATCAGGAGGAACAGATTCCACCCTGATCAATTATACCACCCCGCCATTAACCGACAGCATTTATTACCGCAGGGTAGCCACAAGCATCAAATGCGGTACTATTACTTCCGACTCGGCATTGGTGAGGATGCTAACGTTACTCATTGCTCCAACCGTAAGCACCGATCAATCCTTCTGCGATGCCGCCACCGGCTTAACGGTTGCCGATTTGCAACCGCAGGGCGACCATATTCAATGGTACAACCCGGTGTCAGTTCCGGTAGCTCCAACTACGTCACTAAGTGCAGGCGTTTACTATGCAAGACAGATTGTAAACGGCTGTATCAGCGCCGAGACTTCGGCAGTGTTGGTAAGTATCTTGCCGGAAACGCAATTACCGGCGCCCGATTTGGGTACGATATACTTGTGTACAGGTACTGATGTAGCCGATCTTAAACTGTTACACCCCGAAATAGGCAATATTTATGCAGACGCCACAACTACAACAGCGTTCACAGGCACACTAATCCCCGGCACCTATTATACAACAGGCTATTATGTTGCAGGTGATTGCGAAAGCAGTGAACGGAAGCCGTTTACAGTAACTATTACCGATGGAATCGCCACGCCGATAGAATTTACAGAGACCTTGTGCGAAGGCGCCACCTTCCAGAACATAGCTGCAAAATACCCGCCATACTATACATGGTTCACTCGCTCAGGAACTACCTATACTCCTGTAAACGCGAACTTTAGAATACCAACAGCAGGCATTGTGCTTTACTTCAAACTGAACGCCGGCGCCTGTGAAACCGCTAACTATTATGGCACGGTAACAGTTACCATACCGAACGACAATGTGGATTCGCCAACGGCGCCATCACCGCAAAGTTTCTGCGGAGACGTCTATTTTGGTCAGTTGAACATCACCGGCTACAACCTCACTATCACTGGTTCCGGCGGCACTGAATACGCATTAGACGATCTCATCCCGGTAGGCACCTATATTTATAGTGTAATACAGCAAGGTAACGGAACCTGTGCAAGCGATCAGCCGCTAGAGATAGAAGTAACGGTGGGTGTATTCCCCGATGTTGACATTACCGGAGATGATGATATTTGTGTTGATGACATCACCCAATTATCCCCAACAACAGGCGGAACATGGACAAGCAGCAATCCGGCTGTGGCAATAGTTACAAATGGCGGTGTTGTAACAGGAAAAGGCACCGGAAGGGTAGCGTTTACATTTACAGTCACTGCTACAGGCTGCTCTGCAACGACCGACTCTCTAACGGTAAGTCCGCTCTATGTTTACATTACAGAAGATACTATTTGTGTTAATGACATTACCATATTATCGCCAACTTCAGGCGGAACATGGGTAAGCAGCAATCCAGCCATTGCAACGGTAGAGAATGACGGAACCGTAACAGGAATAGCCGCCGGAAGAGTAGCATTTACATTTACGGATGATAATAAAGGCTGTTTCGCAACCACCGATACCATAACGGTAAATCCAATTCCCACTGTTTACATTGATGGATCTGATGATATTTGTATTGATATAACCACCCTGGTAGTGTCAACAACAGGCGGCGGAACATGGACAAGCAGCAATCCGGCTATTGCATCGGTAGCGCCTGACGGAACTGTAACAGGAAGGGGATCAGGAAAAGCAGTGTTTACCTATACTTATACGGCTACAGGATGCTCTGCAACGACCGACTCCATAAATGTACATCCGCTCTATGTTTACCTCACTAAAAATGAAATTTGTGTTGATGAAACCATCATAATATCGCCAACAACAGGCGGAACATGGACAAGCAGCGATCCGGCTGTTGCATCAATTACAAATGACGGAGTGGTAACAGGAATAGCCGCCGGAAAGGTAGTATTTACATTTTCTGAATTTGGTGGATGTTCAGCGCCAACCGACACCTTAACGGTAAAACCTCTGCCCACATTAAGTTCAGCAACAACTTTACCGGACATCTGCTCGGAAACAACATTTAATTATACGGCAACAAGCAGTACTGCCGGAACAACCTACATTTGGGAACGTGCGATGATACCGGGAATTTTACCGCCAACTGCAGAAGGCGTAACAGGAACGATTAGTGAAGAAGTTTTAATAAACAACACAACTGCACCAATAACAGTAATCTACGAGATTTTCTTAACAGCTAACGGTTGCGAAAATACTCAGGAGATAGAGGTAGCGGTTCTTCCTATTGTAACTCCATCCATAAGTATAAGCGCGCCTCCATTTGTCTGCGAAGGGATGAACATAACTTTCAACAGCACTATTACAAATGGAGGAACTCACCCTGCTTACCAATGGATAGTGAATGGTAATCCTGTACCGGGCGCTATAAACGAAAGCTACACTTATTTCCCAAGTCATGGTGATGTGGTTACTGCTATGCTAATTGCTGATGCCGCAATATGTCCACATCCTGATACGGTTTACCCCGCTACCGCAACGATGGTAACAGTTATTGATATTGATGCGCCGGTTCTTATAAGCGATACCCTTCTTGCATATAGAGGTATGCCTGTGGATTTAAGCTCGGCAGTAGATATTAATCCGATTTTTACTTACGTTTATTATGAAAATCCGGATAAAACAGGTATTATTTCCGGAAGCACTGTAATCTACAACCCTCCAAAAGATGACTATTATGTAGCGGCAAGCAATGGAAGTTGCGAAGGCCCTGTTAGCAAAATTATACTGAAAGACCCGTGTCCGCCAAATATTACAGATGAAGAGGGCAATGTTTATAAAGTAACTTCTCTTGCAGGTTTATGTTGGACGGAGAACCTGAGGACGACTATTTATCCTGCAACTACCGATACGGTGCCATTTGCTAAACCCTACACCTGCTCCGGATGCCCTTCACAACTTGATACTATTTTCGGATTGTTATACACATGGTATTCTGCTGTTGGTAAGCCGGAAGGCTCTACCGAACCTTTAACCGGAATTGTACAGGGAATTTGCCCCGATGGTTGGTATATCCCGTCTCAGGCAGAGTGGAACTTATTAGAGCAATATGATGCCAATATGTTGAGGAGTACAGATTATTGGTTAGACCCTCCGGGTTCCGGTACCGATGACTACGACTTTGACGCGCGTCCGGCAGGATTATACAACAACAGATTTGAAAACCTCTATGGCTTTGCCGGCTGGTGGGCAAGCGACGTTAGCTTAACAAGTACAATCGCCAACTATTTTAGCATAACCTACTACTGCGACAAATTAGAGCCCAATGTAACAAGCAAAAATAATGCCTTGAGTGTGAGATGTGTGATAAAATGGAAATAAAACGGCAAAAACCGGGCAAAAACTGATTCTTTTTGAATGCGTAATTTAGATTAAAGAATGGCAACCGTAATCTAATGAAAAATCTATATTTGCCGCCTCAAAAAAATATAAATATGGTAAGAGGTAAGAGGTGTGAGGTAAGAGGTAAGAGGTATATATCATTGCCGGCAGTTTTAACTGACGGAATGAAAATGTTAGCACTCCTTCTGATCCTGGCATTTTTGCCCATGCAATCAGTTGCCGGTAATGGAAATGGTCATGAACTCGAAGAGTTTCACGCCGATGAATATATCATGGAGCACATCGTTGATACCTACGGTTGGCACATTACCACCTTTAGAGGGCATGACATTGCCATTCCTTTGCCCATTATTTTGTTCAATCAGGGAAAGTTCGAGGTTTTCATGTCTTCAAAATTTAAACAAGGCACAGCGGCTTACAGAGGGTTTACCCTCGGTTTTACAGAAGATACAAACGGAAGAATTATTAAACTAAAAGGCGAGCATGCCGATTTTACCGGCCCATTAGAGAAAAATGCAAAATATGCATGGACGACTGTTTTTTTTGATATTTCCATTTCAAAAAACGTATGTTCTTTATTTATAAGCATTATGATATTGTGCTGGATGTTTCTGGCCTTAGCAAAAATATACAAACGAAACCCGAATCGGGCGCCCAAAGGCTTTCAAAATATGATGGAAGCGGTAATTATTTTTATTAGAGATGAAATTGCCATTCCTTTAATCGGTGCGCAGAAATTTCACAAATATTTTCCCTATTTGCTGACGTTGTTTTTCTTTATTTTGTTGAATAATTTAATGGGGTTGGTTCCTGTTTTTCCCGGCGGCGCCAACGTTACCGGAAATATTGCGGTAACCATGATTTTGGCATTAATTACATTTTTCGTCGTTTCTTTGTCTGCAAATAAAGATTATTGGATGCATATTATCAATCCTCCCGGCACGCCGTGGTGGCTCAAATTCCCCATCCCGCTCATGCCTTTTATTGAGTTGATAGGCGTGCTAACCAAACCTTTTGTGCTTATGATTCGGCTCTTCGCCAATATTATGGCAGGACACATCGTTATTCTTGGGTTCATCGGATTGATATTTATTTTTGGAGCCATGACCCCCATCGCAGGCATTCTTATTTCACCGGTATCCATACTGTTTTACATTTTTATGGGTGCCATAGAACTGTTGGTAGCATTTATTCAAGCATTTATATTCACATTACTCACAGCGCTTTATATTGGGATGGCAATGGAAGAAGAACACGCTTGAAAAATTAAACCTTAAATCTTTAAATCTTAAATCTTAAATCTTTAAATCTTTAAACCCTAAACTTTAAACCTTAAATCTTAAATCTTAAATCTTTAAACCTTAAATCTTAAATCTTAAATCTTAAATCTTTAAACCTTAAATATAACAGTATGACCACAATGACCTTATTACAAGCCACCGCCGAAGCCAGTGCCGGTCTCGGCGCCGGAATTGCTAAAATGGGCGCCGGTCTCGGCGCCGGATTAGCCGCCATCGGTGCCGGCATCGGAATCGGAATTATCGGAAAAGGCTCCGTAGAAGCGCTTGCCCGCCAACCCGAAACCGCCGGAGAAATCCGAACTTTTATGCTCCTTACCGCCGCATTCGTGGAAGGAGTCGCCCTTTTCGGAATTGTAGTCTGTATGTTAATTCTTTTTGTGTAAATGAATAAATCGTTCAACAGGATATTATATACCGTTTTGGTGTTCCTTCTAGGAATGTCGGTAGCTTTTTATTGGGTTAAAAAGCAACGAACAACCCCCCATACTTATGATAAGTTTCGCGATTTGATTTACTATATTGATCATTATTATGTAGATACGGTAAATCATGAGCAACTCACGGAACACGCCATTCGCGGCATGTTAGAACATTTGGATCCGCATTCTACCTATTCGGATGCAGAAGAAAACAAGACGCAAACAGAACAATTGGAAGGCGCTTTTGAAGGAATCGGTGTGCAGTTCAATATTATGAACGACACGATTATGGTGGTGGCTGCAATTGCAGGAGGTCCCTCCGAAAAAGCAGGCATCAGAGCCGGCGATCGTATCATTATAGTGGACGGCGAATCGGTAGCTTCCGTAGGCATCACAAATGAGCAAGTGTTTAAAAGATTGAGAGGACAAAAAGGAACGCATGTGAAAATCGGAGTTTTACGCCCCAAAGTAACCGGCGTGCTCGATTTTGAAATTATTCGCGATGTGATCCCTACACACTCCGTTCCATCCGCATACATGATGAACGACCATACAGGATACATTAAAATTGACCAATTTGGTTCACATACCGCAGACGAATTTGCCGAGGCGCTTAAAAAGCTGCTCTCCAAAGGAATGCAAAAACTTATTTTGGATTTACGGGGTAACGCAGGCGGCTATTTAGATGCCGCGCTGAAAATTGCAGACCACTTCTTGCCGCAAGGCGCGCTCATCTTGTCGGTAAAGGGATTGCACGTTAAACCGGAAAAATTTCATGCCACGAGCAAAGGGCTTTTTCAAGAAGGCGAACTCATTGTTTTGATTGACGAATTTAGCGCCTCTGCCAGCGAGATTGTAGCCGGAGCCATACAAGACAACGACCGAGGCACCATCGTTGGAAGACGATCTTTCGGCAAAGGGTTGGTGCAGCGTCCCTTCGATTTTGCCGACGGTTCGCAAGTGCGCTTAACAGTTTCGCGCTACTACACGCCCAGCGGGCGCAGCATCCAAAGATATTACAAAGACGGCACCTCCGCCTATTACGAAGACCTGTACAAACGCATTATAGAAGAAGATGACGCCACACCTGCGAATACAGATACGGTTCCCTTAGTAGCATATCGCACAAAATCGGGACGCATTGTGTATGGCGGCGGCGGCATTACCCCTGATATGATTGTACCTCATGAAAAAAGAATACATTCAGAGGCTTATTATCAAGCTCTTAATAATACTGCACTCATCCAATTTGCCTTTAATTATGCTACCCAAAATAAAGCAATGCTTACGAAAACCTATCCTTCGGCAGAGGCTTTTATTAAGAAGATGAACGTAAAAGAGGCTATTTTGCAAGAGTACTTAAAGTTTTATACCGAAAAAAGCGGACATCGTATTCCATTGCTACATCCGGAAGAAAGTGCAGCCCTTAAAACGTGGCTGAAAGCGCTTATTGGGAGAAATTTATATCAGGATGAGGCGTTTTATCCGGTATTGAATTTGATGGATGAGGTGATTAGGGAATTAGGAATTAAGAATTAGGAATTAGGAATTAAAAAAGCATCATACCTCAAACCCCAAACCATTTAAAATATAACATTATGAAAATGCGAACACTTACCTTTATTTTATTAAGTTTATTTATTATGAACCAATCGTTTACAAGAAACATTGAAACCGATTCATTCAATGCAAAGAGCGGAGACCCTGTTACCGTTCACTTTATTCAACATGCCAGCTTTTACTTAACGTTCAAAGGCATGACCATTTACGCTGATCCCGTGAACTATGAAGGCGTGGATTATAAAAAACTTCCCAAAGCCGATATAATTCTCATTACACATGATCATTACGACCACCTTGATATACATGCTATTGCAGATGTTTCAACGCCAAATACTAAGATATTTTGCAACCATATCGTTTACAAAGCACTTGGAACAGGTACTCCACTTGATAATGGTGATGAAATTGCTTTCAGCCTTGCTCCCGTTCCTGCACTTACCATTGACATTATGATTGAAGCAGTGCCGGCGTATAACATCACCGAAGGCAGAGAAATTTACCACCCGAAAGGTAGAGACAACGGCTATATCCTCACGCTGGGTGGCACACGCATCTATATTCCGGGCGACTGCGAAGTCATGACCGAAATGAGCCAATTTAAGGATATTGATGTGGCCTTTCTTCCTATTAACCAACCTTATACCATGACGGTTGATCAAGCTATTCGCGCTGCTATAGTTATAGAACCTGCTATTTTGTATCCCATTCATTATGGGGATACGGATTTGACGGGGTTATCGGTGTTGAAGAAGGATGGGATTGAGGTAAGGATTTTTAAAATGTAATGTTCGTTAAGCGAAGGTTCAACCTTCGCCAAACTATCCATCATTTAATCGTTTATGCCAATACCTTTTAAACGTCATCAATTTTCTAACGGGCTGCGCTTAGTAGTTCACGAAGATTCTACAACGCCATTAGCTTCTTGCTTTATTTGTTACTTTGTAGGCTCGCGAGATGAAAATCCAAACCAAACAGGGCTGGCGCATTTGCTTGAACATTACATGTTTTGCGGATCCAAAAATATTCCTGAATATGATGTGCCGTTAGACAAAGTGGGCGCACAAAACAATGCTTATACTACAGACGATGTTACATGCTATTATATCACATTGCCCGCCAATAATATAGAGACTGCTTTTTGGTTGGAATCGGATAGAATGCTGGAACTTGCTTTTCGTAATAAAGAGTTGGAAATACAAAAAAGCGTGGTCATCGAAGAGTTTAAAGAGCATTTTTTGAATAAACCTTACGGCGATATGTGGATGCTTTTTAATGAAGCTGTTTTTGAAAAACATCCGTATCAATGGCTGCCCATTGGTAAAAAAATTTCTCATATTGAAACGGTTACGATGAATACGATGAAAACATTTTACCATAATTATTACGCCCCTCAAAACGCTGTGATTGCTATTGCCGGCAATGTGCGTTTTGAAGAGATAGTGCCGTTGGTAGAGAAATGGTTTGGCACGATTCCGAAACGTGGTCATATAGAGAGAAATATTCCTCAAGAGAACCCGCAAACGGATCCCAAAAAAGTAGAAGTAACCCGACAAGTACCTTACGATATGTTGCTGAAAGGTTGGAAGATGTGCGGACGTCTATCTCCGGAGTTTTATGCTTTCGATTTGCTCTCCGATATGCTGGGCACAGGAAAATCCTCCTTCTTATATCAAGAATTTGTAGAAAAAAAACATCTTTTTACCGATATTTCGGCATCTATTACAGCTACATACGATCCGGGAATTTTTATGATTTCCGGGCGCCCTGCAGATGGTGTTTCTTTGCAGCAAGCCAATGATGCTTTAGACCAATATCTATATGCATTCTTAAAAAATACTAAAATTGAACATGCGTTGCAGAAAGTGAAAAACAGCGTGGAATCTATTTTATTAAAAAATGAGATTAAAATAGAAGACCGCGCCTCTACCTTGGCGCTTTCGGAAACATTTCACAGTGTGGAAAGATTTCAAGATGACAAGGACCGCTATTTTAATGTTAGTGAAAATCAGTTAGTTGAAATTTTAAAAAATACTATTGTTTCGACCAATGAAACGACGTTTTTTTATTTTAAATTTGGTCAGTTTTGTAAAAATACACCTCTTCAATTACATTCATTTGATGAATTTTCTTGAAAATCCGGAAAAAGATTGGCGAAAAGTACTGATTAAAAAAACACAATATGATCTTTTTAGCCCCATTGATACGACCTGAAAATAGGGCTTGCTTTTGAAATCCAGATATTTATGAGAGCATATGTCTTGAGTCTCAGCAACTTGTAGTTTGAATATGTTTTTTTATATTTTTGTCGGACATTAATTAATATATATTATAACTTTATTCGTCAAGTCAATTAAAATTAATGTAATATGAGAAAACTATTAAAATTAACCGCATTCCTGCTTGTCTTAACAGGCATTGCTTCTTCCTGCAACCCCGAATGCCCTCCCGATTGCCCTGATGAATACCCGAAAAACATCTCTTTTACGGAATACTCTTTACTGGAAACCTCCTGCCAATGGCAAAACCTGCCTTACGATGAAAAGGTAATGATCATTAACAGCAGCGAAGAGTTGGAAAAATATATTTCTTGCACGGAAGGCGATTATCCTGCTATTGATTTTTTAAAACATTCGTTATTATTGGTAAGTGGTAAACTTATTAACGGCATTACGAGTATTACCGTGAAAAATTTACAACAACTATCCTCTAATAAATACGAACTGAATATTGAAGTTGAAGTATATAGCTCAAACCTTCATAAATGGAATGCTGCCATTCTTATTGATAAATTAAGTGAAGAAAGTTATGTGGGATTGAAAGTAAGCTGTAAAGAAATAGAGATTGATTATCCGATAAA
>WQWP01000081.1 GCA_009787485.1 Lentimicrobiaceae bacterium
ACATAACTTCGCCTCTACAAGACTGTCATCCTTAATAGATTGATAGTAAAACATGGAACGATCTAACTGCAAAATTCTGCATGCCCTGACAATCGAAATGTGATGATCTGAAACAAGTGTTTGCGCCTTTAGTGTTAATAAAACCGTACTTATCATTTTTCTTTACCCGTGCGCGGCAATTGTGGAACTGTGTTACCTCGTCATATTCAAAGGCTGTAATATCCTTTCCATTATCATTAATAAAGCCCCATTTTCCGTTCAGCTTTGCTGCAATGCGAGGATTATCAAATTGGTTGATTTCGATTTTCTCGTATTGCGGAGGCACCACTTCGTTGCCTTTTAAATTAACACATCCCCATTTGCCACCCAATTGAACAAGCGCCAAATCCTTTCTGAAATGGAATGACTTAAATACTTGTGTCCATTGCTTTGCATCATCGTATTTAACGGGGGTAAGCAGTTTTCCGGTTTTACGGCTTACGAAACCATATTTGCTTCCAATCCTGACAATAGGATCCTGATGCCCTTTAATTTCGTCGTAAACAAGTGAGGTAATTTCCCTGCCCTTAAGATTGACTAAGCCCCATTTACCATTTAATTGTACTTTGCCCACATCCCAATAAAACCGTACGGCATGATCGTATTTTATTGGCGTAATTTCTTTGCCTAAATGGTTGATATAGCCGAATTTTCCTCCTTTGTTCACTACCGCAATATTATCATCATCAAAGGTATCGCAATAATCGTATTTTTCTTTAAGAACCTCTTTTTTTTATCGTTTTCTGCTTTTTCATAGTCATCATTTTTAATGAATTGATTATTTCCAAAGTTTCAACCGCTTCTCTATTTCATCAACTAATTGTGGATTATTTTGATAGATAAAATTTGTGGCAATAAGTCGCTTTAGTTTGGTTGCAGCCTCTTTTTTGGTTAAAATGGATATTTCAACAAATTTATCGAAAATCCAAATCATACCATGGTATTCAATCTCTTTGTTTTTAGCACAATTCCTTAATGTTTTATCACTACTTAACACACAGGCGTTTAGTTTGTTGGCTACGTGTAATACAGATTTGTCTGTTTCCGATAAAGATTTCGGATATTCTTGCAAATGAATTTCTATAAAATCTTGTTCTTGCAAATTATGAATAGTGAGCCTGTTAACGGATTGATAGGCTCTTAGAATTTGTTGTTGCTCATTATACAACTCATATAAAACAGCAGTAGTAGTATGTATTTCAAAATCAAGATTAAAAAATGAATCCGTCAATCCTAAGTCGTGCAGATCAATAAAAATACAGGCATCCGTAACAGCAATTATTATTTTCATGTCTTATGTGTTGATGTAAAGGATTATTGGATTAAAAAACCATTTGGTGTTCTTTTCTAAAATCAGCTACGGATTGATTTTTTAGTGAAGCTGCTTTTGAGATTGAAATTTGGTCTTCAATCAATGCTCTGAATAGCAATTGTTCAAATCTGTTGGATTCTTCCACTCCTAAATAATCATAAGGCTCATCTACTTTCCAATTCATTTGGTTGATGAAGAAGAAAAACTGTTTGGTATAATGTTCGTTGATAATGCCACAGTTTTTGGCTCGCATTACGATAGCTTGCATGGAAATACCATACTGCTTTTTAATGTTTGCCAATTCTAAAGTAGAAAGTTTATTCCGATGTTCACCAAGTTCGGCTTTAATGGTTTCTTCCGGCAACAGCATGGCACCGGCAAATTGAAAACATAAAGTTTCTTTTTCTCGTTCGGTTACATTGCCGAATTTTAATAACAAGTGTGCCAACTCGTGTAAAAGGGTAAAACGTATTCTATCCGGTTTGTTTATTTTGTTCGCATTGTATGCAACCACCGGAATTTTTTCGTTTACAAGCGTTTGTAACCCATCAAATGTTTCATCTACATATAATTTGACAACTTTTATGTTTTTGTCTTCCAACAACTCAACAACGTTAAATATAGCATCAATGCCTAATTTCCAAATCTCTCTTAATTTTCTTGCTGCATCGGTTATATGCTCATAAGAAGTAACCAATCCTGTATCTTTTAGAGGGTTATCAAACTCGTTAGGTAATCCTAAAATTTCTTCCAATTCTAAATAGCGGGAAAGGTACTCTTTGGTTTGTTCTTTGATTTTTGTTGCCTCTTTTTGTGGCATTTTGCTTAGTTTTCGATACTCAATTTCGCCTAATTCCACTTTGGTGCTTCTGAAAAAATAATCTCTATTTACTTTAAGAGCCTTGCATAGCAAGTTAATTTTTTCCTCATCGGGCATCACTTCTCCTTTTTCGTAACGATATATAGCCTGACGAGTTAACCTATTTTCCAAGGCATTTGCCACATCTTGCAATGAATATCCATTCATTAGACGTGCTGACTTAAAACGTTCTGCAAATACAGTTTTCATTTTTATTATGAATTTGAATTATGCGGCAAAAATAGTATTTTTAGTTTACAAATTTTACTATGAAGATAAAAAAAATATAATAAAATGAAAGCATGACATTTTGACATATTAAAAATTCATATTAAAAATGAGATATATACGATTGTTTTTACAGAAATGTTTTGGTTTACAAAGTTGGGTTGCGAATCATAACTTTTGGCATGGTAGTTGCTAATGTTGGCACAAGATACAAATAGTTGTATCTATAACTTTTCTAAATTAATTTTATGGACAAAAACAACCATTTAGAATCGGTGATTAAAACCCACCAAATCGCCAAGGGTTCCAGCACTATTTAGAAGAAGAAATGTTTTGGCTTTATATGCTTAAAAAACTTTTTTGTGAATGGATCAAATCCATAGAACTTCCCAAAAGTCCACTGTATTGTATTCCGCAAAATGCGTTATATTTAAATTTCAATTATACAAAGATACTTGAAGATACATACAAAATTGATCCAGCAAACATTTTGCATATTCATGGAAGTGCTGATAGTGAAATTGAATTTGGAAATCCTGACGTGGCATTATTTAATTACAAAAGTGAGGATTCAAGAGTATTGGAGGTAAAAGATGAAATCAATCGTGCGCTAAAAAGCGTCCATAAAGATATTGTGTCGATCATAAGCAGAAATCAGTTTTTTTTTAGTTATCTTGATGAAATTCAAAAAATATACATTTTAGGTCATTCAATGAACGAAATAGACGAACCATATTTCTTAAAAATCAAGAAAAGCATATCTTCAAATACACACTGGATAGCAAGTTATTACAATGAAAGCGATAGACAAAGAGCAAAGGAGTTGTTATCTGACAAATTATATATTGATAGCTTTGAGATTAAAAAGTTAGATAGCATCTTGAAAATTACGTAAGATTGTCTGAAAAGTTAATAAAAGCGGATAGAAATGAATGGAAAAGATGCCTTTGCGACAACGAGACAAGACGCTCTCGAAGCCGTTAGAGCGGGAAGAATAAAAATTACATCTACTCGTTGAGTCTAACAAATATTATCTTATGAATGTTCATGAATTAATTACCAAACGGCAGAGTGAACGTGGGAATAGATTCAATTACCGTAACAGGAAAACGACTTAATTAATTGGAAAACTGCACTTGCGATAGTTACGTTGTATGTACACATCACGTACTCCTAAATCCAACCTCAGGAGTCGTTACCATAAAAACAGAAAGTGAAAACAGTTATGGGCTTGCGGTTTATGATTTGCTCGGAAAAAGAGTGTTGCAAGAAAATAGTTTTCGAGATGGGATGTGTGATTTATCTGCTTTGCCTAAAGGAACTTATTTGATTCAGGTTTCGCAGGATGGGCACCAGGTTGTTAAAAAAGTTGTGATACAATAGGCTCGTCATTCCGAGCGAAGCGAGGAATCCCGAACGAATTACCGAATCGGATACCCCCGCATCGTAAACGCCCCAAACACCCCATACCCGTTTTTAATATTGCTGTAAATCTTTACCGGCTCAAGCATAAAGAATGAATTACCGGTGTCTTCCCACATAGCGCGTTCATACGAATAAGCATGTACATCTGTTTGAAGCAATGTAACTTCATCGAGGTCATCATAATACCAATATCCATAATGATAAACCAGCAATAGTGCAGACATCTTTTGTCCATCCTGCCCATGATCTGAAAAGATACAAAGCTTATTATCATCAGTCTGTAGCATTCCCCATGCATTGCGCAAAACAGAATCTGAATAGGTAATCTCACCGGTCTCCCAATCCCACTCATACGACCAACTCCACCAATCATAATTTTGATAAAACATATAGTAATTTTCCTCGCCTTTGTAGTCGGTCCATTTTAAATAACGATGTTTGTGAGGCTCAGGAAAATATTCTCTACCGTGCATACAGCCCGTATGCTCTTCAACAACAAGCTCAAAATCTACTTCTCTAAAATAAGGCACAGTACATGAAGCCGATACCGTTTCATATTCAGGTGCGGAAGCTCTTATGTAATACGTTTTGCCTTCTGTAATAGGAAATTGTGCTTGAGGGATAAAGTACATTTTATGTTCCGAATCATACTCCATTCGTACCCACCGTTGGTTATCATCTGAAATTTCAACCGTAGCATTGGTAACCGGCGCCTTTTTTATAGGGTTACGACCAAATAACGGCGATGAATTTGTTAAATTTAGAATGGTCGTATCCTTTTGAGGGATAAGATAACAATGTAAAACCAATTTTGGTTTTATGTTTAACTCCTCTTCTACATACGTGTAGCAAGAGGTTAATAAAATGCTCATGAGGAGCAGCAAATAAAAGAATAATCTATGCATGGCAATCTATGGTTAAAAACGGAAACTATATGAAAATGAAGGAATAATAGGAAATATCGTGAGTTTCGCCAAGCGAAGTTGGTAATCATAATTACCATCTTCGTCGGAAGACGATCTACCTCGCGTAATGTACATAAATGGATTTTTGTGATTATACACATTATAAATGCTGACTTCAAAAGTACTTTCAAACCTTTTATTTTTTTTATGCGGTCTGATAAATTGCGCCGAAATATCCAAATGATGAAACGCCTCCATTCTGAAACTGTTTTTGGCTCCAAAGTTTTCTGCATATCCTCCTCCCCACCAATAATAAGAGTCTCCTTGACTCATATCAATGTACTTATTTAAAACATTGTGAATGGCGCTTATTTGATAAGATTCTTCCGGTAAAGTAAGGGCATTTCCTGTGGCATATACCCATGCTATTGACAAGTTTATGCGTTTTGTAGGGCTATACATCAAAACGACAGACACATCGTGGCGGCGGTCGTGTCTTGCCCAAAATTTCTCCCCAAAATTGAGCTTGTCAAACTGCTGTTGAGACCAGGAAAGCGTGTAAGCTACCCAACCTGTGACTTTCCCGATATTTCTGCGTGCCATAAACTCAACGCCATACGCCCAACCTTGTCCGGAAGTTACTTTAGATTCCCAATCTAAGTTTTCGTTTGTATTGGCATTCCCATACATCGCATTTTCAAAGTCGCTCCAAAAAGAAGCGCCCGGCAAATAGGCAATAATGTGATCCATTTTTTTGTAATAGCCTTCCACTGAAAAAGTCATTCCCAATTTCGGGGGCTCATACACCAAACCTAATGCCGCTTGCTGTGAACGTTGCGGGCGAATGTTTTTGGTTACCGGCACCCAAAGGTCGGTGGGCAATCCTATCGTACTTGAAGATAACAAAAGCATATATTGATTCATCATGGCATAAGATGCTTTCAAAATCAAATCTTTACGAATATTATAACCGACACTCAATCTGGGCTCCGGCGATATGTATGTTTTTTGAGGAACAGAGAAAAAACTTAACCTGAATCCCGGATTAATGCGTAATCTGTTTTTTATATTTATTTCATCTTCAACATACAACGTATATTCCAATCCTCGTTCCAAAGATTTTTTTTGATAGTTGAAGGTATCAATTTTGGTTTGTATGGCTTGAGGACGCGCCTCGTGATAGGTTACCACAGCGCCCATTAAAATGGTATTCATTGAGTTAGGAATGTATGTCAAGTCATATTTTAATGAATAATCACGGATTCCCGAATTAGAATTTATACCCTGATAAGACTTCTCCTTCTCTCGTTTATCTTCTAACGACCAATCTTGAAATACGCTCATCGAATAGTCGGTAAAAATGAAAGATAAGTTTGAAAATAACTTATTGAAAAACATGTGATTCCAACGAATGGTGGTCAATCCGTTTTGCCAAAACAACCCTGCATTAAATATTGCTTTGTAGTCATCATCATCATCCCTAAAGCGTGTAGAAAATTTGTCCCGTCCAAAATAGGCGCTGACGTATAGTTTATTTTTATTTCCGAAATCGTAATTCAGTTTTGCATTCAAATCGTAGAAGTAATAACTCATTGAAAAGCCATCGCTTGCGGCAGCCATAATGGGTCGCATGAGCAAGTCGAACCACGTTCTGCGCCCTGAAACCATAAAAGAGGATTTGTTTTTCACGATAGGACCTTCCACCATAAAATGTCCTGATAATAAACCAATTCCACCTTCCCCATGATAAGATTCTTTATTGCCTTCTTTCATTTTCACATCAATTACAGAAGAAAGCCTGCCGCCATACCGCGCCGGAAAACCACCTTTTATCAAATCGGCAGATTTTATGGCATTTCCGTTAAAAATGGAGAAAAAGCCCAACAAATGGCTGGCATTGTAAATGGTAGCTTCATCAAGAATGATCAGATTTTGGTCGGGACTTCCGCCGCGCACAAAGATGCCTGAAGTACCCTCCGTGCCTGAAGAAACACCGGGCATCAACAGTAACGTTTTAAACAAATCTTTCTCTCCCAGCAACATAGGAACTCTCTTAATCTCCAATGCCGAAATAGTATGCGTACTCATTTGCGCTACTTCCGTGTTTTTTTTCTCTGCCGCAACACTTACCGTTTTTAAAGTAACTGTTTTATTCATGGTTTTATTAAACGACAAATTGGGAATAGAAGCTAACCGCATGGTATCCACAGAAAATCCCATGTAGCTATAAATAATTGTAACAGAATCGGTTGCGGGATAGGTTATGGAATAAAACCCATAGCTATTTGAGTATGTACTTAAATTATAATCAGGAAGATAGATTGTAACGGCGGGTAAACTTTCCATACTTCCCTTTTCATACATGTAGCCACTGAGGGTGTGCTTTTGTTGCGCGAATAAGAAACAAGGCAAACAACAAAGCAAGAGGATAGCTCTTCTTTTCATAAAAATCATTATTTAATGATGTAAAACAGAATTTTATGAAAAAAATTGTTTCACTCTATTAAAAAATGACCTATCATTTTTTCCTGGTTTCGGCGTAAAATTATCCGATGTTAAAAACTTTTCAACTGCCTCACGCTCATCTTTAGAAAGATGTTTCGGCGTCCAAATATTTACATTAACGATTAAGTCGCCTCTGCGTTGAGAGTGCAATTCGGGTAATCCTTTTCCCTGTAAGCGAAGCATTTGTCCACTTTGTGTGCCGGCGGCCAATTTTACGCGCGCTTTTCCGTCTAATGTAGGAATATCCACACTTCCGCCCAGTGCTGCTTGCGGAAAAGAGATGTAATAGTTTAGAAACAAGCTATTTCCATCACGCTCAAACGTTTCATGTGGAAGCTCTTGTATTACCACAATCAAATCGCCGTTAATGCCGCCGCCGGGCGCTGCGTTCCCCTTTTCGCGCACAGTGAGTTGCATGCCTTCCTGCACACCTGCCGGAATTTGAATGGCAACCACCTCCTCGCCTTTTACCGTTCCCGTTCCATGACAGTTCGAGCACGGATTTTTAATAATAGTTCCTTCTCCCCGACATTGGTCGCACATTACCGCTTGCTGCATAATGCCAAACATGCTCTGTTGTTGACGAATAACATGCCCCGAGCCGTTGCATTTGGGACAAGTAACCACATCGGCTTTATTTTTAGTGCCTTGTCCATTGCATTGAGCACATGGAATTTGCTTGTTAATTTTAAGTTTTTTTTCCGTATTAACCGCAATTTCTTCCAACGTTAATTTTACGGTAACGCGCAAATTCGATCCCTTTCTCACGCGCGTGCGCTGTTGTTGTCTTCTGCCGCCGCCACCAAATCCGCTTGAAAAGCCGCTGAAGCCGCCGCCAAAATGTCCGCCGAACAAATCTCCGAAACGTTCAAAAATAGATTCTAAATCAAAATCAACGCCGTAGCCTGCGCCACCTCCGGAAGCTCCACTCATGCCGGCATGTCCGAACTGGTCGTACCGGGCCCGTTTCTCCGGCGTGCTCAGCACATCGTAAGCCTCGGCAGCCTCTTTGAATTTTTCCTCAGCCTCTTTATTTCCCGGGTTTCTATCCGGATGGTAATCCATTGCTTTTTTCCGGTAGGCTTTCTTTAGCTCGTCGGCAGTTGCGGTTTTTTCTACACCAAGAATTTCGTAATAATCCTTTTTCATTTGAATGTTTTTATATAAACTACCCCGTCCGGCTTCGCCGGACACCCCTTCAAAATTTGAAGGGGATATTCTTCCTTTTTCCTTTCTCCTAATTCGCTACCACTACTTTTGAAAACCGTATCACTTTGTCTTTCAATTTGTATCCTTTTTCAGTAACGTCCATTACTTTCCCTTTTTCTTCTTCGCACTGTGTAGGGAGATGGGTAACTGCCTCATGCAAATCAGTATCAAAAATTTCGCCCATTGCCATGATTTCTTCTACTTCAAAACGTTTTAACAGCGCCATTAATTTGTTGTAAATAAGCGCAAAGCCTTCTTTTAAAACGGTTACGTCTTCTATATTTTGGTTGTGCTTGATGGCTCTTTCAAAATCATCTACAATGGGGAGCAATCCCAATATCACTCTTTCGGAGGCGGTGGCAATCAGGTCTAACTTTTCCTTATTAGTTCTTTTTTTATAATTTTCGAATTCTGAATAAAGACGCAAAAAACGATCATTCAATTCTGCTTTTTCTGTGGTTAGCGTTTCAATTTCTTCATTTAATTCGACCTCTTTGTTGTTCTTTTTTTTACTCATAGTATTAATATCTTTCAAAATAACGTTGTTTATTAGCAAAAATGTTGCCAAAAGTTGCATTACCGACAACTTTTGTTCATTTTTCCTCAAATAAGACCCATTAATTCTTGCGGATGCATAATAATGTAATCGGCATCCGCCTGTTCCAATTCCTCTTTCGGGCGAAATCCCCAAAGCACGCCTACTTTTTTGAGACCGGCGTTTTGGGCGGTTTGCATGTCCACCGCGGTGTCGCCTACGTATAATACGTTGGTTTTATTTATATTCGTAACGTTCAAAATATCATACACAATTTGTGGATGCGGTTTAACAGGAACATCTTTTCTATTTCCAAAAACCGCTGCCCATTTTATGGTGGGGAAATAATGAGCCATTAAATCAGGCAATAATTCATGGGGTTTGTTGGTGGCTACGGCTAACAAAATGCCTTTTTCCTGCAACTTATCTAACGTTTCAATCATCCCTGCGTAGGGCGCCGTTTTATCTGCTTTACGAAGTTCGTACTCATTCATAAAATCGTTAAGTAGTTTAGTAAAAGTAGCTTCTGTAACTTCTTTGGGCAATGCGCGGCGCACCAACATCGCAACGCCGTCTCCTACAAAATATTTATAAGCATCGGTATCGTGGGCAGGGTATCCGTTTTGCTGTAAAACAGAGTTCATAGAATCTGCCAAATCATCTATCGTATTTAGCAACGTTCCGTCTAAATCAAAAATAATGAGTTTTATCATATTTTAAAAAGGAGAAATAAAATCT
>WQWP01000082.1 GCA_009787485.1 Lentimicrobiaceae bacterium
ACTTCTCTTTTAATTCTTAATTCATAATTCTTAATTAACCTTAGTCGCGTAGCTCAGTTGGTTAGAGCACTACACTGATAATGTAGGGGTCGGCAGTTCAAATCTGCCCGGGACTACAAAAAAAACGCGAAGCGTTTTTTTTGAATTAAAAATTAAGAATTAAAAATTAAAAGAAAAGGACTAATCTTTAAACTTTTAACCTTCATCTCTTAATTCTTAATTCTCAATTCTTAATTGAAATTGGGGGCGTAGCTCAGCTGGCTAGAGCACCTGCCTTGCACGCAGGGGGTCATCGGTTCGAATCCGTTCGCCTCCACCCTCAAAACCAAACAGTTACAAAGTCGTTGTAACTGTTTTTTGTTTAAGGTGAACAAAAAGTGAATAACGAAATCATTTAATGCTACTTTTGCACAAAAAATATACCAAAAATGAGAAACACAACTTTTGCTTTTTTATTGCTTTTTAGCATAACCTTATCGGCACAAGAAATACTTACTAATAAAGGAAATAGACAACAATCATACCCAGATATCACAACTATAAACCCTGCCGTTCAGGAATATGTGAATCAAGTAAGTATCACAAATTTGGAAAATAACATTCGTTTCATGCAAGATTTAGGAGTGCGTAATGCAACCACCGAAATAGCTTTGCAAACACAAAACTGGCTCATTGAGCAGTTTGAGTCTTATGATAGTTTAGAGGTTTCCGTTCATTATTTTCCATACAGAGGAGATACGCTGGCTGCAGGTAATGTAGTAGCAAAGAAAGTGGGCAGCGAGTTTCCCGATGAGTATATCATTCTCTCGGCTCACTACGATCATCAATCCGGCCCCGGCGCCGATGATAATGCCTCCGGAACAGCAGGTGTCTTGGAATGTGCTAAAATTTTAAGCCAAATAGAAACAAAACGCTCCATTATCTTTATTGCAATCAATTGCGAAGAGTTTGGATTAGTGGGCAGCTTTGATTATGCACAAAAATGCGCAGCTGAGGATATGAACATCATAGCCGGTTTTAATTTAGACCAGATTGGTTACAATCCCCCAAGTCAAGTAGATTTAAAAATGGGCGCAGGTTATTCGCCGATATCAAAAAAATTGTTCGATTATTATCATCAAGTAGCAAATTTATATGTACCCGATGTTCCTACATTTCATTTTACTAAAGGCGACCACTACAACAGTGATAATGTGAGCTTTAATATTCACGGATATGCATCATTATATATATCTGACAGTGAATATAATGCCGATATTCCTTGTTATCACAGGCCTTGTGATACGCTTGGCAATGGCGTGAATAGTTTAGAACTTGCAAGAGCTTTTACGCAAGCTACGCTTGCAGCGGCGGCAGAGTTGGCTAACGGTTGGTTGCCGCCGCAAAATTTAAGCGCAGTTTCCAATATTACAACAGTGAAAATCAGTTGGGATGAAACACCGCAAACAGCTGCTTATAAGCTATATAAAAATGGAACATTGCTTGCCGAAACAACAGAAACTTCTTACGATGATCATAATGTTGCCGAAGAACAAGAGTATGCATATCTTGTAAAAGCCATACATGCCGAAACAAACATAGAGAGCGCTGCTTCAAATAGCGACACCACAGTATTTACTTCGCCCTTGCAAATACCATATTTTAATGACTTTGAGACAAATAGTAATGGTTTTATTATTAGAAATTCGAGTTGGGCAATTAGAAATAGTAATTCCAGGTTTATACTATCCAATGCTCCTAACGGTTCCGGGAACTGGTCTTTTAGTGATAATTATTGTAACGTTGTAGAAATGAAATGGTTTTCGATATCCGAAGATACAGAAAATATCTCCTTAAAATTTGATTTTTTTCATAATATTGGAAATTCTATGTCCGCTTATGGAATGCCTTATCTTGTGAATACTACTTGTTTTCTTGAAATTACGACCGACCGAAAAAACTGGCATAAATTAGCAAAGTTTCAAAAAACAGCTCCTAATTGGCAAACTTATCAAGTGTCTTTAAATGAATATATTGGAAATCCATTTGTGCAAATTAGATTTAGATTTGATAGCTTTGGACCTTGGACGATTAGCAATACAAAACAATTTAACATAGACAATATTAGCATAAATTTTAGCGGTGTGGGTATCGAAAGATATGAGCCTAATTATTTTAAAGACCTGATTATTTACCCTAACCCTACCAATGGAAATATTAATATTACTACGTTTCAAGAGCAGCATTATGAAGTTTCTGTTCATGACATGCTCGGAAAAAAAGTTTTTCAACAAGCTGATTTTCAAGACGGAAATTTAAATTTATCTTTTCTCCCAAAAGGAAATTATATGATTAGAGTGTCGAATGAGAAACACAGTATTGCAAAAAAAGTATTGATATTATAAAATGTTTAAAAATCTATTCAGAAAAAAAGAGATCGCTGCTATTTTGCGCGAGTCGGAAACTACTAATGGCGGATTAAAACGCACGCTAACAGCATCAAGTTTGGTTTCGTTGGGTATTGGCGCCATTATTGGTACCGGTATATTTGTGATCACCGGACAGGCTGCCGCAGAGTATGCAGGGCCGGCGCTCACGATCTCATTTGTAATTTCGGCGCTCGGCTGTATCTTTGCCGGGTTTTGCTATGCCGAACTTGCAGCAATGATCCCTGTTTCCGGTAGCGTTTATTCGTACAGTTATGCCACTATGGGCGAATTTCTGGCGTGGTTCATCGGTTGGACTTTAGTTTTGGAGTATTTGTTTGCCTGTTCATCAGTGGCCATAGGTTGGTCGGGATATATGCAAAGCCTGTTGCACGGTTGGGGCATCCATTTACCACAAAACCTCAGCCAGTCAACGCTTGAGCATATAAACGGAGAGTGGTTGTTCACGGGCAGTCTCGTTAACTTTCCTGCGGTGTGCATTGTGGCCATTATTACCGCGTTGCTGCTATGCGGAATTCGCCAGTCGGCGCGGATAAACAATATCATTGTAGTTATTAAAGTGTTGGTTATTTTGATGTTTATCGGTTTTGGGCTTTCTTACGTAGATACATCAAACTGGGTGCCTTACATTCCTGAAAACACGGGTTCGTTTGGGCATTTCGGCTGGAGCGGCATTATGCGCGGCGCAGCCGTGGTGTTTTTTGCCTACCTTGGCTTTGATGCGCTTTCCACAGCCGCACAGGAAGCGAAAAACCCGCAACGCGACATGCCTAAAGGAATTTTAATTTCGTTGGCGATATGCGCTTTACTTTATGTGGCTGTAACTGCCGTACTTACAGGTATTGTACATTACAGCGAACTGAGAGTGGATGCGCCGATTGCCTTGGCTATCGACCGCGCCGGCGCCGGTTTGGCATGGATGAGCCCGCTGATTAAATTGGGCGCCATTGCCGGTATCAGCTCCGTAATTTTGGTGATGATGATGGGACAATCGCGCATCTATTACGCCATTTCTAACGATGGATTGATACCGCGATTTTTCTCCAAAGTGAGCGCCAAAAGCGGCGTACCACAGAATGCCGTAATTTTTTCCGGTATCGCTACCGGCGTCATTGCCGGCATTTTTCCACTGGGCGTGCTGAGTGAATTAGTCTCCATCGGCACACTGATGGCATTCACCATTGTGTGCATCTCCGTCATAGTGTTGCGCAAAACCCATCCCGATCTGAAACGGCCGTTTAAAGTGCCGTTGGTGTGGCTGATCCCCTCACTGGGAGCGTTCTTCTGCATTATACAAATGGTTTCGTTGCCATGGGCAACGTGGCTCCGACTTTTCCTTTGGATGGCTGCCGGAATTGTACTCTATTTTGTTTATGGAAAGCGGCACAGTTTGTTGGAGAAAAAAAATATGTAAACGGATTCACAATTTATGATAAAAGAAAAAATACTTAATCTAAAAAAAAGAAAAAACGCCATCATTCTGGCGCACTACTACACCTTGCCCGAAGTGCAGGATATCGCTGATTTTGTTGGAGATAGTTTAGCCCTTTCCAAACAGGCTGCCGCTACAGATGCGGATATTATTCTGTTTGCCGGCGTGCATTTTATGGCAGAAACTGCCAAAATCTTATCTCCGCAAAAAAAAGTATTGATTCCCGACATGGACGCCGGGTGCTCATTAGCCGACAGCTGTCCGGCAGAGCAGTTGGAGGTTTTTCTAAAAGATTATCCAAATCATAAAGTGCTGAGCTACATTAATTGTTCAGCAAAAGTAAAAACGCTTTCCGATATTATTGTAACCTCCGGAAATGCGTTGAAGATTGTAAATGCACTGCCCCAAGATGAAAAAATTGTGTTTACACCGGATAGAAATTTAGGCGCTTACATTAATAAAGAAACCGGACGGGAAATGGTGCTTTGGAACGGTGCCTGCCACGTTCACGACCAACTCACAGCAGATGAAGTATATAGATTAAAAGAAAAATACCCGAATGCTAAAGTATTGGCACACCCGGAGTGTAAAGCCACGGTGCTGGCACTTGCCGATTTTATCGGCTCTACGGCTGCCATGCTGCATTTTGCAAAAAACAACACTCCCTCAGCGTTTATTGTGGCTACTGAAACCGGTATTTTGTATGAAATGCAAAAACAAAACCCTGACAAACAGTTTTATGTAGTAAACAACCCGGAAACTTGCGCCTGCAATGATTGTGAGTACATGAAATTGAATACGTTGGAGAAAATTTATAGCACTTTGCAGAGTGAAACGCCGGAGGTTGTATTAGATGAGGCATTGATTAAAAAGGCGTTGGCGCCAATTCGGAAGATGCTGGAGCATTGAATATGGAATAATGAATATTGAATATGGAATAAATCTTTTAATTCCTAATTCCTAATTCTTAAACAACCCAAATCTCGTCTCCACCTCAATATTCTTTTTCGCAATAGGATGTTCAAAAATTATTCTTTGTGCTTGTAATGAGATGGATGCATCAGGATTAGAGCGTTTGGCTCCGTATTTTAAATCTCCTTTAATGGGCGTGCCATTTGCCGAGAGTTGCGCACGAATTTGATGATGCCTTCCGGTAAATAGTTCTATTTCTAAGAGATGATAGTTTTTGGTAGGCTCTATGTATTTGTAGTGCAGCGAAGCCGATAAATATCCTTCTTTCCGCTCATCAGAGACTACGCTCCGGTTTAGTTTTTCATTTTTTTTGATAAACTGCTCCAACATTTGTTCTTCAATTTTTGGCTTTTGTTCCACTAAAGCGTGGTAAAACTTTCTAATTTTTCTCAGTTTAAATACTTCATTCATACGAAGAAGCCCCTTTGAAGTTTTGGCGTAGATGACGATGCCGCTCACCGGCCTGTCAATGCGGTGAACGATACCTACGAATACGTTGCCGGGTTTTTGATATTTCTCTTTCAAAAATGTTCTAACTTTCTCCGACAGCGGCTCATCGCCTGTTTTATCGGCTTGCACAATCTCTCCGGGAAGTTTGTGTACAATGATTAAATGATTGTCTTCGTATAAAATACGCTCGGAAATGGGGATAGTGTCTTTCACGATTTCTAAATTATTTTTAGTGTGCGGCAAAAGTAATTTATTTTTTATATCTCTATTACCGGAATCGCCTCAATTAACTTCCTCGTATATGCCGTTTGTGGATTCCGGTAAATCATCTCTGCATCGTTCAATTCCACAATTTTGCCTTGCTGCATCACAGCAATTCTGTCCGACATGTATTTTACCACCGATAAATCGTGAGAAATGAAGAGGTATGTGAGATGAAACTCTTGTTTTAAGTCATTGAGCAGATTTAACACTTGGGCTTGTACCGATACGTCTAATGCAGAAACCGACTCATCGCAGACGATAAATTTAGGATTCACAGTCAGGGCGCGGGCGATGGCGATGCGCTGCCGTTGCCCTCCGGAAAACTCGTGCGGGTAACGATGCAGGTGGGTTTCCCCAAGTCCCATGCGCTCCAATAAGGCTATGGCTCTCTTTTTCCGCTCTTTATCGTTATTTAAAATATGGTGCACTTTCATAGGCTCTAAAAGCATTTGACCTATAGTTAAACGTTGATTTAAAGAGGAATAAGGGTCTTGTAAAATAATTTGTATTTCCTTCCTCAAATTACGCATCTCTTTATAGGAAAGCGCCATTAAATTGGTGTCTTTATAATAGATATTTCCGGAATTGGGCTCAATAAGCCGCAGTAAAGTTCTGCCTAATGTTGTTTTTCCGCATCCCGATTCTCCAACAAGACCTAAGGTTTCGCCTTCGTAAATGGTTAGGTTTACGTTCTCTAAGGCTTGGAAGTAGGATTGTTTTTCGAAGAGGTTTTTTTTGCGGATGGGGTAGAGTTTTGAAAGGTTTTGGATTTTATATAAACTACCCCGCCCTTCGGGCACCCCTTCAAAATTTGAAGGGGATATTCTTCCTTCTTCCTTCTCCCTTTCTTCTTTTTCTCCTTTCATAAAATCCTCCACCGTCGGCAGCCTCTCCGGCTTTTCGTCTAATTTTGGGCGACAGGCTAACAAGCCTTTGGTGTACGGGTGTTGAGGATTTTTAAAAATTGCCTGCACAGTTCCTTGCTCTACGATGGCGCCTTTGCGCATTACGATGACGCGGTGGGCAATTTGTGCAATTACCCCTAAATCATGAGAAATGAAGATGATGCTCATGCCGGTTTTTTCTTGCAGGCGCTTTAAAAGTTCGAGAATGTTTTTTTGAACGGTAACGTCTAAGGCGGTGGTCGGCTCGTCGGCAATTAAAATATCGGGGCTGCAACTCATTGCCATGGCAATCATTACGCGTTGTTTTTGTCCACCGGAAAGCTCGTGAGGATATGCGTGATAGGCTTTTTCTGGATCGGAAAGTTGCACATCGTGAAAGAGTTCGAGAGTTTTTTGCTTGGCTTCTTTTTTAGATAGATTTGTGTGTAACAGTAATGCCTCGGTAATTTGTTTGCCGCATTTTATGACGGGGTTTAGCGAGGTCATGGGCTCTTGAAAGATCATGGCGATTCGGTTGCCGCGGATTTGTTGGAGGTCTTTTTCGGAGAGCTTGGTTAGGTCTGTTTGATATAAACTACCCCGCCCTTCGGGCACCCCTTCAAAATTTGAAGGGGATATTCGTTGCTCTTCTTTTCTCCTAATATCAAAAAGAATCGCTCCTTCGGTAATTTTCGCACTTTTTTTTGAAAGCAACCGCATTATGGATAAAGCAGTTACTGATTTTCCAGAACCGGATTCTCCTACTACACCGATGATTTCGCCCCTATCTAATGTAAAGGAGAGCGAAGATAGTATGGGATTCCAACGTTCCTCTTGTTTTAGTTCTAATGAAATTTTTTTTACTTCGAGAAGATTCACGTGGCAAAAATAAAAAGTTCTTCCTATTTTCTTATTTCCATTTCCGAAATAAGACGTTGTGCGCCGGCATATTTATCTACAATAAAAAGGATATAGCGAATATCTACGGAAATGTTCCTGCAACGTGTTATGTCATAATGCAAATCGCTCATGACACCTTCCCATGCACGGTCGAAGTTAATGCCCACTAACTCGCCATTACCGTTTAAAATTGGGCTTCCCGAATTTCCGCCGGCGGTATGGTTGCTGGCAATAAATGCCACGCGCATCTCCCCATTGGCATCTGCATAATTTCCGAAATCTTTGTAAATGATGAGGTCTCTGAGCTTTCTATCTACTTTGTAATCAAAAATATCCGGATTTTCCTTTTGAAGAATCCCATCTGTAGTGGTATAAGGCAAATAGACCATGCCGTTGTACGGAGAAAAACCTTCCATTTTTCCAAATGCGACGCGCAAAGTTAAGTTGGCATCCGGAAAAAATCTGCCTGTGGGGTCGGCAGCAGCAGACGCCACCCAATATTTATACTTGGCATCTATTTGACGGCGAATATTGGGAAGCGTATTTTCGGTATAAGAATTTTTGTTCAACGCTGCTAATGCGAGATCTGCGTCTAAAAACATAGTGTTCTCATTCAGCCATTTATGAATATTGGCAATCTCTTTTTTAGAAGCGGTCTCTACAAATTTTGTAAACTTCTCTGCGCTTGCAAAAACAGAATGATCATACAGCTGCTTTGCCATAGCTTGCAAAATTTCTCTATCTATACCGGCATATTTTTGTAATGATGCAGGAATCCATTCTTTTTTAGTGAAATTAAAGTAGTAATCTAATAATTCTACAAAAACCTCTTTATCAATAGGTTTGTAATAAGTAGGATAAAACTTCTCAGCATGTCTTAACAACTTTGCTTTACTCTCCGCCGACCAAGGATATGGCTCCCTTAGTAGCGGTCGTACCGTTTCTATAAATTTGCCCAACTCAATTGCCGGAAAGGTTTCGCGTAAAGTTACTGCTTTGGTTTCCAGCTCTCTATATGTTTCATAAAGCGCTTTTATTTCGCTTAATAATTGATAACGATTAGTGGCATCAGCACTTTGGGAAGCAAAAAATTCTAAATATTTTTCCTCTTTATCTCTTCTATGCAATATTTTGGTTTCCTTAATGCCTTTATTCTCGCCAATGGCTTTTTTCCAGCCATTTGAAATGGTATTCGTTTTGTTGGCGTACATTAACCGAATTTCCGGCGACAAATCCATATACTTTTTCATAATATCCAAACGTGCGCCGCGCTGATGGATCAATGGCGGGTTTCTATGATTTACCACCAAATCTATTCCGTCTGAAATCAGGTATTGCTGTGTAGTTCCCGGATATCCGAACACCATCGTAAAATCGCCTTCATCAATGCCTTTAATGGAGATCGGGAAAAACGTTTCGGTTTTCAATGGAACATTATCGTCCGCGTAGGGGACGGGTTCACCGTCCCTGTTTGCATACACCCGATACAAAGCAAAATCCCCGGTATGCCGCGGCCACATCCAATTATCGGTATCGCCTCCAAATTTGCCTATATTTTCTGGCGGCGCTCCCACCAACCGCACATCAGGATACACGCGATTTACAAACATATAATATTGATTTCCATAGAAAAAAGGCTTAATTATAGCTGAATAATCCGTCCCTTCAATCGCTTTCGCAATAGTACCTTCAATATTTTTTTCAATAATTTGATCACGTTCCTGAAGATCTTTTGCATTTTCTACATTTTGCAGTATCTCATGGGTAACCTCTTCCATATAAACTAAAAATGTAACGGTAAGCCCTTCACAACGAATCTCATCTTTTTCTGAAGCCGCCCAAAATCCATCATGTAAGATATTGTTTTCTAATGTACTGAGACGTTGAAGGTAAGAATAACCACAATGATGATTGGTAAGAATCAGTCCTTTGTTAGAGATAATTTCCCCTGTGCACCCTCTCCCAAAAAATACTACGGCATCTTTCATACTGCCGTGATTCACGCTATACACGTCTTCAGCAGTAAGTTTGAAGCCTAATTTTTGCATTTCGGTTTCTTTTTGTTTTAATAAAATGGGGAGCCACATGCCGACATCGGCGTAGCAGAAAAGGATGGAGAATGAAAAGAATAAAATGGAAATTGATTTTTTCATAATTAATTATAGGTTGGTGTCGGCAAAGATAACGGAAATGTTTAGAAAA
>WQWP01000083.1 GCA_009787485.1 Lentimicrobiaceae bacterium
CATTGCCTTAACAGATTTTGTCATTTCCTGAATGCTTGCCCAGGCGCTTTCAAAGGTGGCTTTTGGGGGGTAGGTTTCATTTCTCATAGCTCGATATTTTATGTTCTTATTTCACGCCGCGAAAATAAAATAATTTTCATACAAAAACTGTTTTTATGAAATTATTTTTCTAAAAATCAATGAGTTAAAAGTTACAAAAAAAAACAAAAAAGGCGCAGGTTTTGAGGAAAAATGTACATTTTGTATGCAAATAATACAGAAAAAACAGAGTTTCGTTTACTTATTCGAGATTCCTTCGCTGCGCTGGGAATGACGAGGTGGCTCAGCAATGTGGAGATTGTATTTTATTAGCAATAGAGAATTGATTACAATAAATACATCTGAACGGGCAGGCTTTTTCGGGGATGAAGATGGGGATGGTGTAGTTTTGTTTCATGCTGCAAAAAAACCAAATATTTTGCAATAAAAAACTATCTTCGCGCCATAATCATCACCCCCTTTAATGGAAAAAACAATCACCCTCGAAACCCACACCGCCATTGGAGTTTATGGCAAAAATAACGGTAATATTGAACTGCTAACGCACATCTATCCCAAATTAAAAATTACAGCGCGCGGAAACGAAGTAAAAGTGGTAGGCGAAGATTCGGAAGTGGAACTTTTTGAGCAACGCTTTCAACTATTGCAAATTCATTTTGAGCGCTTTGGAAAAGTAACCGAAACCGACGTGTTAAATATTACTTCTGCGGAAGACGACTCTTTTTATCGCTTGGATAAAGGCAATATTAACAATGAAATTTTGCTGCACGGGCGCGAAGGTCGTATCATTAAAGCGATTACGCCTAACCAAAAGAAGATGGTGGAAAGTACGGAAAATAACGATATGATCTTTGCCATTGGACCTGCCGGCACCGGAAAAACATACACCGCGGTAGCTTTGGCAGTGCGCGCCCTCAAAAACAAGCAGGTGCGCCGCATCATCTTAACTCGGCCCGCAGTGGAAGCCGGCGAAAATCTCGGCTTTCTCCCCGGCGATTTAAAAGACAAACTCGACCCCTACCTCCAACCTCTGTACGACGCACTTTGGGATATGATGCCCATGCAAAAACTGCTCTCCTACATGGAAGATAAAACCATTGAAATTGCGCCGCTGGCGTTTATGCGCGGAAGAACGCTGGATCATGCATACGTGATTTTGGATGAAGCGCAAAACGCCACCAAATCGCAACTGAAAATGTTCCTGACACGCATGGGAAAAAATGCCAAGTTTTTTATTACCGGAGATTTAACTCAGGTGGATTTACCGCGCCATCAGCAATCGGGCTTAGTATTAGCCAGCCAGATTCTAAAAGATATTAAAGGGATTGATTTTATTTTTATGAACCAATCGGATGTGGTGCGCCATCATTTGGTAACGAGAATTATTGATCGCTACGAGGAATACGATAACCAATGAAACGAAGAATTGTTTTAACCAACGATGGCTCAAGCAGCATCTTTTCAGAGAAAGTTGACCAATATTACCATTCGCATTTCGGCGCCCTGCAAGAATCTATGCACATATTTATTGAAGCGGGTTTGCGTTCTGATATGCTTTCACATTTGGAAAATATCTCCATTTTAGAAATCGGATTCGGAACGGGGTTGAATGCGCTATTAACTTACTTAAAATCCAATGAATTACATAAAAAAGTCTATTACGAAGCGTTGGAATTGTATCCACTTGTTTCACAAGAAGTAGAGCAATTGAATTATCCGGCTATTTTGCCTTATTTTCATGCAAAAGAGATATTTACAGCTTTGCATGATGCGCCATGGAATACCAAACAGATCATTTCTGAAAATTTTACCTTACAAAAACGCCAAATTTCTGCCGAAAATGCAAGCTATACACCTGATACATTTGATTTAGTCTATTTCGATGCGTTTTCTCCTGAAGCGCAACCGGAATTATGGACGAAGGAAGTGTTTGAATCTATTTATGCTGCTATAAAGAACGGAGGTATTTTATTGACTTACTGCACAAAAGGGAGTGTTAAAAACGCTTTGAAAGAGGTTGGATTTCAAATTGAGAAGTTGCCGGGGCCGGTGGGAAAGCGGGAGGTATTGCGAGGGGTGAAATTGTAGAAGACACAAAACCCATATATCTGTTTATTCCTTATTATTTTTCGTTTTCTTCGGCTTCACTTTGGTAAAAAGGTTTGCCGTATATTTTTCGTAAAGTTCAAATAGAAATTCCATTCGGTTTGCTTCGCTGGTAAAAGACTGTGAACGATACGCCAAATCAACCGCTTTGTCTAACTCGTTGTGTGCTTTTGTTAATTCGGGCGGCATTGCTGACGGGTTGTAAAGGTTGGCAAGCGAACTTCCGGAAAATTGTTCCCGAACATCTAAAACCTTCTGTGCAGCTTTTTCTATTGCCTGTATCTGTTTTTCTGTAGGGTTTTCTGCCCAAGGGAAATTGTTGTAAACAATCTCATTAGAGTAACGATAACTGATTTCTAAACGACCACAAACCGTTTGCACCCACGCCATGTGCATTTTCGACATTAAAATGCCAAAGTGATAAAGTGTTGCATTGGATATTGCCAAACAACTATCGGAAACGATAGAATCTTTGTCAAAAAAACCCATTGGAATATAATTTCTTCTTTCAGAAGAAACACGAGGAATTAAGATATAGTCGTTTTCAGGTTGCCTAATCTCTCCAAACAAAGTAGGAAAAGCGGCTAATTTTTTTGTAGCTTCTCGACTGCTTTTACTTCTTATTTTTCTTACATTTTCAATTCTTACAATTACTGCTTTTGCTTCTCTGATCTCGGTTGGATTTGCATTTTTTAGCCAGAGGCACCAACGCTTTATTCCATTCAAAAATTCATAAGCCCCTTTAAATGGTTTTATCCATTTTTCTGCTTTTGGCTCTTGTTTTACAAAATCATTTTTTTCTTCATCGGTAAACAAGAAGTTTCCGCCGTCATTTGGCATATTTCCAAACGAAATTTCGTGAACATTGCAAATAGGCTTTCTTCTTTTAACAATTAAAATATCTTTCGCATCAACTAAATAGGGACTTATGTTTTTTGCTTTTATTTCGTGCGCTTCGCCCCTAATGTCTTCGTATTCAAAAATTCGTTTTTCGTTCGTGTCAAAATTGGCAAAACCAATAATTACAACATGAACGGCAGCATTACCTTTGGCTTCATTGCCCCACTTAAAATTGCGGTGTGCAAAATGAATTTTGATGCCGTATCGGTTTAGCATCTGTCCCCACAAAATGGCAGTTTGTTCACCTTGCACAATAGAGTTTGTGCCCACAAAAGCTACTTTGGTTTTTGTATTTTGAATATATTGAGCGGCTTTAATGTACCAACCTGTTATATAGTCTAGTTCGCCCACATTTTTTATATTTCCAAAAACCTTTTGCAAGCCTTCTTTCTGCTCTTTACTCATTAATCGAGAGCCGATAAAAGGCGGGTTTCCGATAATATAGTCAAACTTTGTTTTGTTTTCAGTTTCAGGAGTTCCCGTATGAATCGAATAAGATTTAGTTTCCACATTTACTTTTCCGTAGGGTATTTCCGGCTCTTGCAGCAAAAAAATATCAGCGTGTTCCGCATGAACAGTATAAGTATTTAGAGGATTCAAAAGCGATTGCCAATTCGTTTTCAGCGCATCGCCGTGCACAATAGTAGCTGCCTTTTTTAGCGGCAAACGCACAAAGTATTGTCCAAATTCATGGCTTACTATCATATTCATTTGGTGGTCAATGATCCACATAGCCACCTCTGCAATTCGAGCGGGAAACTCCTCTAACTCAATGCCGTAAAATTGGTCAACGTCAAGCCAAAGGATGTCGGTTATATCAAACACTCTGCGCCCTTTGAATAACGTTCTCAATATTTCCAATTCGAGCAAACGTAATTCGCGGTAAGCGATTACCAAAAAGTTGCCACAGCCGCAGGCAGGGTCTAAAAATCTAAATGTGCTTAGTTGTTTATGAAATTCGGAAAGTTTGTTTCTGTTCTCTTTTACGCTTTCAAATTCTCGCCAGAGTTCGTCTAAAAAAAGCGGTTTAATGAGTTTCAAAATGTTGGTTTCGCTTGTGTAGTGAGCGCCCAAATTTTTGCGCTCTATCGGGTTCATCACACTTTGAAACATGGAGCCGAAAATAGCGGGCGATATTTCGCTCCAATCAAGATAAGTACAATTTAAAAGGGCTTGTCGCATTTTGCTGTCAAAACTTGCCGTAGGCAAGATTTCTTCAAACAGTTTTCCGTTTATGTATGGAAATGCGTTTAAGTCTTCGTCCAAATTTTTAAATCGGTTTTCTTGGGGCGTGTTCAACACTTGAAAAAGTTCTTGCAGTTTTGCCGCAAGGTCGCTTCCGTCTTCGTTGGTGTGACGTTCAATAAAATCTTGAAACTGTTGTTTTTCAAAAATGGTGGTGTCTTCTGCAAAAAGCACAAATAAAATCCGCACAAGGTAAACTTCCAAAGGGTGTCCGGTGTATCCGATTTCTCTTAAGCGGTCGTGCAGTTTCCCCATTAGTTCGGCTGCTTTTATGTTGGCAGGGTTTTGTTCTTTGTATTCCTTTTTTTGGTAACCGAGTAAATACCCAAAATGCTGTACGTTGTTTACAAGTTCAGACAGTCGAAATTCGTAAGTTTTGTCCTCTTCAAGGTCAGTCAATCGAAAAATTTCAAAGTCGGAAACCAAAATATATTTGGGCAGGTCATGTTGTTTCAGCCCGTAGGTATATTCCTTTGCCTGTTCAAAAGCTTTGTCAAGGTTTTTGCCCCTGCTTTTCATTTCCACGAGGATAGTACCTTTCCAAAGCAGATCAATATAACCGTCTGTTTCTGAAAGTTTTTTAACCCGGTGTTCAAATGTTCCGATTTTCTTTCGCGAAATTCCGAATACATCAAAAAATGCGTCCAAGAAAGGTTTCGCGTCCGCTTCTTCACTTGAAGTGTCCGTCCACTCTTTCGAGAATTTTAGCGCTCGTTCTTTTATTTCATTCCAACTTAGTGTCATACTGTTGTTGTTAGTTTAGCAAATCACCACATCAATCTCCACCCCTTCCACGATCTCAAACCGCGTTTTATTCAACTCATTGATTTCATCAATAATTTTAAACTCCCTGCACAACGTTTCCGATTTAATATACTCCTCAAACCTACAAAACGCAACATCGGTTTCAGGACTACTTTGCAGTGTAATAGAAATAGTATCCGTAACCTCTAAATCACTCTCTTTGCGATAGTTTTGGATGCGGTTTACCAATTCGCGGGCGTACCCTTCCTCTTTTAATGCCGGAGTAATCGTGATGTCTAATGCCACTGTTAATGCACCTTGGTTGGCGACTACCCAGCCCGGAATATCTTCTGCAATGATCTCTACATCAGAAAGAAGGAGGTCGGCTTGTTCGCCGTCAAAGTTAAGAATAACATGCCCCTCTTTTTCAATTTGCGCAATCTCTTTTTGGGTAAACTCAGCCACTTTTGCAGCGATGGCTTTCATGATTTTTCCGTATTTTGGCCCTAAGGTTTTGAAATTGGGCTTGATTTTTTTTATGAAAATACCTTCGCTATCTTCCACAAATTCAATCTCTTTTACATTTACTTCGTGTAAAATGAGCGGCTCTACTTTTTTAATTTGCGTTAGAAAATTTGAAGTTTCTAACACAGGAATCATGATTTTTTCTAACGGCTGGCGTACACGGATGTTCGTCTTTTTTCGTAAAGAAAGTACCATAGAACAAATTTGTTGCGCCAATTGCATTCTTTCTTCTAACGGTTTGTCAATCAAAGTTCCATCAACTTTTGGAAAATCAGAAAGATGGATAGATGCTACGTTTTCTTTTTGGGTAACCGCATTTAAATCCATAAATAATTTGTCCATAAAAAATGGGGCAATGGGCGATGCCAATTTGGCAATGGTTATCATGCAGGTGTAAAGTGTTTGATAGGCAGATATTTTATCTTCGCTGTAGTCGCCTTTCCAAAACCTTCTGCGACAGAGGCGTACATACCAATTGCTCAAATATTCATCTACAAATTGTTGAATGTCGCGACCTGCTTTGGCAGGCTCATAATCAGCATAATTGGCATCGCAGTTCTTTACCAGCGTATTTAATTCCGATAAAATCCAACGGTCAATCTCGGGGCGTTTTTCGATAGGAATCTCTGTTTCTTTATAAGCAAAACCATCAATATTGGCATACAAAGCAAAGAAATTGTAAGTGTTGTAAAGCGTTCCGAAGAATTTGCGTTGCACTTCTTTAATTCCTTCTTCGTCAAATTTGAGGTTGTCCCAAGGTTGCGCATTAGTAAGCATGTACCAGCGCGTGGCGTCGGCGCCGTATTTTTCAATGGTGTCAAACGGATCTACGGCATTGCCCAATCGTTTCGACATTTTATTGCCCTCTTTGTCCAACACTAATCCGTTAGAAACTACTGTTTTAAACGCTACACTATCGAAAACCATCGTAGCGATTGCGTGCAGGGTAAAGAACCAGCCGCGCGTTTGGTCAACACCTTCTGCAATAAAATCGGCGGGGAATTTTTTCTCGAAAAGTTCTTTGTTTTCAAAAGGATAGTGCCACTGGCAGTAGGGCATGGCGCCACTGTCGAACCACACGTCAATTAAGTCTAATTCGCGGGTCATTTTTTTGCCGCTTGGGGAAACTAAGACGATTTCATCGACGTAAGGGCGATGTAAATCGATTTTTTCGTAATTTTCTTTGGTGAAGTTGTTAGGAATGAAATTTTTGTATTGGTTTTCTTTCATAACCCCTGCAGCCACAGCTTTTTCCATTTCGTGGTATAGCTGTTCTACAGAGCCGATGCAGATTTGTTCTTTCTTGTCTTCGGTGGTCCAAATGGGAAGCGGAACGCCCCAAAAACGGGAACGCGACAAATTCCAATCCACCAAATTTTCGAGCCAGTTGCCGAAACGTCCCGATCCGGTGGCAGGCGGTTTCCAGGTAATGGTATCGTTCAATTCCATCATCCGTTTTTTATAGTCGGTGGTTTTTACAAACCATGAATCTAACGGATAGTACAATACGGGTTTGTCGGTGCGCCAGCAATGCGGATAATTGTGCGTGTATTTTTCAATTTTGAACGCTTTGCCCTGTTGTTTGAGCCAAATTGCCAACTCAACATCTAAAGATTCTTCATGTTTATCTTCCTCCTTTTCATAATCGGGTTTTACGAATCTTCCGGCAACGGTTTTGTACAAATCAACATTGACACAATCTTTTACAAATGTTTCATCTAAATCTTCAATGAGATAGAATTTGCCGGTTTTGTCCACCATCGGTTGGCGGTTTCCTTGGCGGTCAATCATCACCAACGGAGGCACGCCGGCTTCTTGCGCTACGCGCTTGTCGTCGGCGCCGAAGGTGGGGGCAATGTGCACAATTCCCGTGCCATCGCCTGTGGTTACATAATCGCCGGCAATGATGCGAAATGCGCCTTCGCCCGGATTAACATAAGGAATTAACTGTTCATACTCGCTTCCAATGAGTTGCACTCCGGTAGTTTTTGCCAACACACGAAAGGGAACATTTTTATCGCCCTGTTTATAACCATCGAAAGGCAACTCTGCATTTTTCTCAGGAAAATAGTTGTGCAGCAATTCTTTCGCTAAGATTACTTTTACCGGCGCACCGGAATAAGGATTGTAAGTATCTACCAACACATACTCAATTTTTGGGCCCACAGCTAATGCGGTGTTCGAGGGCAAAGTCCAGGGTGTGGTGGTCCATGCGAGTAAATAGATATTGTTGGGCAATTCGCCCGGGTTTTTTTCGCCCGTCCATGGACATCTCAAATGCTCAGGCTGATGGGTTTTTAGTTGAAACATTCCTACGGCGGTAGTGTCTTTCACATCTTTGTAACATCCGGGCAGGTTTAATTCGTGAGAACTTAATCCGGTTCCGGCAGCCGGCGAGTAAGGCTGGATGGTGTAGCCTTTGTACAACAATCCTTTTTTGTATAATTCAGATAACAAATACCATACAGATTCAATATATTTATTATCAAAAGTGATGTACGGGTTTTCCAAATCCACCCAATACCCCATTTTTTTAGTGAGGTCATCCCACAGATCCTTATATTTCATCACTTCATCGCGGCAGGCTTGGTTGTACTCTTCCACCGTTATTTTTTTGCCGATATCTTCTTTGGTAATTCCCAATGATTTTTCTACGCCCAATTCTACGGGAAGGCCGTGTGTATCCCAACCGCCTTTACGCCCCACATGCTTGCCTTTTAAGGTTTGGTAGCGACAAAACAGGTCTTTAATGGCGCGCGCCATCACGTGGTGAATGCCGGGAATTCCGTTCGCCGATGGAGGTCCTTCGTAAAAAACATATTCAATATCTCCTTTGCGAGCAGCCAAACTTTTCTCAAAAATCTCATTTTTTTCCCAGTATTCTTTAACCTCTTTGCCAATGTTGGAGAGATTAAGACCTTTGTATTCAGGATATTTGTTCATTGTGTGTAATAATTTTTTATGAGGCGCGAAAATAATCTATTTTTTAAATTATTATTTGGGCGTGCGCCTCGCTTCCCACAAAGGCGCGGCACGCCTTCGGCGGCTTGCACGGGGTTATCCACATTGAACACCTGCGGTGTGCCCATTGAATGTTTTTGAATGTCAATGCTTTAATTTTTAGGAGTGCCCTTATTTTTTAATTCTTATTTTGTCTTATATTCTGTTCCGTCAGTTAAAACTGACGGCAATGAGTCTTTTAATTTTTACTGTTTTACCACTTTTTTAACAACCTCACCTGAGTCGGTGGTTATCTTAACGAAATAAATGCCGGAATTAATGTGTGAGATGTTAATTTTTTGATGAGATGATGAGGGAGAAGGTGGGATGTTGGAGGTATGAGGTGGGAGGTGATGAGATGATACTATTCTTCCGTAAACGTCAAAAACTTCAATACTATTAATTCTTAATTCGTAATTCCTAATTTCTAATTCTCCGGTGGTGGGGTTTGGATATAGGGTGATGTTTTCAAGGTTTTTAGAGCACGCAGATGACGCAGATGACACGGATTCACGCGGATTAATCATCTCATCATCATTGCCGCTTACTGTATATTGCTCGCCGCCTACTTCATCTTCTATGCAAATATTATACAATGCACACAAAATATTATTAGCAAACACTTTTCCACGACCGGTATTTATCTTTACATAATTTACCAAATAATCAAGTTCTCTTTCAGAGAGCGCATAAATGCTTTTTTCTTCATTTTCTAATTGTTGCAGCCAATGTGCATAAATTTCCAAACCGTTTAACTCCATCACTTGTTCTTCGGCAACTTCAAATTGGTTGTACATATTTGCTAAAGTAGCCAAGGCTTCTTCGTAGTTGTTTTCGGCTAAATAGGTTTCGGTAATGGAAAGGTTATCGGTGTAGTGGTTACGATACTCGAAAAGGAATCTGAG
>WQWP01000084.1 GCA_009787485.1 Lentimicrobiaceae bacterium
GCTTATGCCACCTTTATGCCGGCGTATGTAAAAGGTACTTTATTGCGCGACAGCAGCACGTTGGGTATTATCATGTCGGCGGTGGGTGTGGGCGCGCTATCTTCCACTTTATATTTAGCTGCGCGAAAATCTGTTTTGGGATTGGGCAAAGTGGTAGTCATTACCATTGCCATGGCTTCCATTGCTTTAATACCTACATTTTTTATCAAAATCCTGTGGCTCATTTTGCCGTTAGCCGCTTTCGCCGGCTTTGGCATTACTTGTGCGTTAGCCTCTATAAACACATTGCTGCAAACGCTGACCTCTAACACGATGCGCGGCCGCGTAATGGCTTACTATTCCATGTGTTTCGTAGGCAGTAGCGCGGTAGGCGCGCTCTTTTGGAGCTATATCGCCCAAATCATCACCTTACCTTGGTGTATGGTAATTTGCAGTTTCATTTGCTTAATCACAGCATTTACATTTGAGCAATACAGACCTTTGGTGCGCATGCACGCGCACCCGATCTATGTGGAGAAGGGGATTATTAAGGAGATTGCGCGGGGGATGGGGGAGGGGTAGATTCGCGATACAACAATTATTCCATATTCAATATTTCATAATATTATTGAACAACGTGAAAATTTTTATTTTTGCACAGTAAAAACTAACCCATTTTACAGAAATAATGTAATTTATGAATGACAGCATTATACCCGACAGCAACAAGCTACAAATCCGTAACAGCACCACCGAGCTGCAAAGAGTACAATATCGGAGCATCTAACGACAATATTCAATAGTGGAGAACTTGATGAAAATTCAGTTGTTCGGAAATTCCGAACAACTGCCTCTGATGGTAAAGAATATAATCAAAAGTATTATAACCTGCAAGCCATTATCGCGGTTGGATTCAAGGTTAACTCCGATAAAGCAAGTCGTTTTCGTGCATGGGCGGCAGATGTGTTGGCGGATTTTGCAATTAAAGGATATATTCTTGATGGCAAAGATACAAACTTTTGAAAGCAATAAACATAACGGAATAGTATACTTCATTTTTGGTTTTGCTAACCTCAGCAAAACCTATTCTTTGAGCTTTTGACAGCATTTTAGTCGCTGATGAAACCGTATATCTCCCTCCCTCTTACAACCCATCCACAATCCTCCTCTGCTCCCCAAAAAACTCAATCCGCTTCTTTTCGTTTACTTCGGAAATGAGGATGGAGGATTTTTTCTTTAAGTTCATCCAATCTCTGAAGTTTTCAACCATCTGGGAGTCGTATGAAGAGATGTCAAACTTGCCGAAGGCATGGATACGGCATGTTTTCAACTTCTCGGTATAGATGTAGCTGTAATTGGTGTTAATCGTAATTTGAGAGGTGTAAATATTTACTTGATTCTGCGTTTCAGGGTAGTAGCCTCTATTCGCAATCTCTAACATGTAGTCTAATAAGGCATGCAACTCCTCTTTAATGAGCTCTTTTTCTTCATTGGTAATCATTAAGATAGAGTGGAAATAGTGGATGTTTTGTACAAAATGTTCAAAAACCATTTCATCTAAAATAAAGTTGCTGTTTTTTATATGCACTATGCAGCTTTTATAATGTTCAAATGCTGCGCGAACACTATTAGGGAGAATAACGTTGGAAAACGGTTTTGGAGATTCATGGCCATTGTAATAGTACGCCCAATTGAATATTTTGAAACGAAGTAGTGAAGGAAATCCTGCATCTAAAGGTCGTGGAAAGATATTGCTAACTTCCATATACTCCGAGTTGGTAGCGGCTCGAAGTTGTTCCATCAGATTGTGCACTTTTTGCATGTTGTTGAGTTCTTTAGGCGAAGGGTTTAAATAGTTAAACGGATGCATTTGGAAAGATATTTTTCCGGAATTGATGCCAATAATTTCATCTAAAGAGATTTTCCAGGTGGTAGCCATTTTTGCAATTTCATTTGCCGTAAATGGAACCTCTTTTCTGAGCCTCCTGTACGTTGCCTCGCGCTCAAGACACAGCAAATCCATTACTGCATGTGTTAATTGTGCATTTTTTGGATATTTTTCATGAATAAGTTCAAGAAATACATCATACCATAAATTAGCTTCCATATTGATTTATTTTTAAGGTTGTATATGTCTAAGAATAGTTTTTGTTTTATCAAAACTGTTTTTTGCAAAAACCATTTGATAACGCAGGTTATATCGAATAAGTATAATATGCGTATTACAAAAAACATGTGTAAGTAATAGAAACAAAACCAATTAGGTGTAAAATTAAAATTGTCTGTCTCGATTTCAGAGGAGATTCATTTTGCTTTTTTATAATATATTATAAAAGAGAATAACAGTTGCTTTTGCTTTAGTTATCCATGAAAAATGTAACATTAAAATACCACAATTTACGAAAAATGGATTTTTATTGCTATAAGCTATCTATAATCTCTCTCTGCTTAGAAAAATACTCAATCCTTTTTCTCTCATTCACTTCCGAAATTTGGATGGACGTTCTTTTCTTTAAGTTCATCCAGTTTCTGAAGTTTTCAACCATTATTGGGTCGTGCGAGCTTATATCATACTTTCCAAACGCATTGACACGGCATGTTTTCAGATTGTCGGTATAAAAATAACTGTAATTGGTATCAATGGTAATTTGAGAGATGTAAATATTTACTTTATTTTGCGTTTCGGGATAGCAACCTGTAGTTGCAATTTTTACCATGTAATCTAATAAATCATATAGCTCTTTTTTAAGGAGCTCCCGTTCTTCGTTGGTAAGAACCAGAATAGAGTGAAAATATTTGATGCTGTCCACGTAAGCCTCAAAAACCATTTCATCTAAAATGAAACTTGTATTTTTTACATGCGTTAAGTTCTTCTTATAGCGTTCAAACTCTGCTATAATATTATCAGAGATAATAATTTTGGAGAATACCTTATTAGATTCATCTTTATGATATTGGTATGCCCAATAAAAGATTAAGAGACGATATAATGCAAAAAAGCCTATGTGCAGAGGTCTTGGAAACCTACTGCAAACTTCCATATATTCCGAATTGGGCGTGGTGTGCAGATGGTCGAGCGCCTTGATTTTCTTTTGCAAGTTGGCAAACTCTCTCCGGGAAGGATTCAGATAGTTGAACGGAAGCATTTGAAAAGGCACTCTTCCTGAGTTTACATTGATAATATCATCTAAAGAGATATGCCATGTGGTGGCAATTTTTGCAATTTCATTTGCCGTAAATACAACCTCTTTTCTGAGCCTTCTGTATGCAGCTTCTCGCTCAAGGCATAGCAAATCCATTAATTCAGATGTTAATTGTGCGTTTTTAGGATACTTCTCATACAGTAGCTCAATAAAAACGTCATACCATATATTTTCTTCCATAATCTAAAAATTAATATTCATATTTTTTCATTTGTATGCTTACAAATCTTCTACGAGTTGTCTTTGTGCTGCAAAAAATTCAATCCTGCTTTTTGCATCTACTTCCGAAATTTGAATAGATGTTCTTTTCTTTAGCTGCATCCATGACATAAAGTTTGCTACCATATCAGCATTGTGAGAATAGATTTCGAGCTTATCGAACACATGGATATAGCAAACACTTACTTCAGGAGTAGAAGTATAGCTATACCCCGTAGGTATTTTTAGCTGAGAAATGTAGAGATTTACTTTGTTTTGCGTTTCAGGATAATAACCTTTATTTGCTACTTCCTGCAGATAGTCTAACAGATCAAGGATATCTTTCTTAATGAGTTCTTTTTCTTCTTCTGTAATCAGGTAAATAGAGCAGAAATACTTAATATCTTTTATCAAATAATGAAATATTTTAGAATCGAATATAAAACTCGTATTAGGCACCTGTTTAATTGCCTGGCAATACGCTTCGGTAATTTTTATTTTTTCCTGCGAGGGATTTATTGCTGCAAACGGGAACGTTTCTTCTTCATTCCCATGTTGATACATCCATTTGAATAGATGAAACCTATTCAAATAATCATAGCCGGCAATTAATTGGCGAGGTAATTTATTGCAGATATCCATATATTCTGCAGTAGGAAAATGTTTAAGGTCTTCAATAGATTGAATAACAGTTTGCAAAAAATTCACTTCTTCTTCCGAAGGATCAATATAGTTTAGTATTCTCATTTGGAAAGAGACGGCGCCCACGTTAATGCCCATAATTTCATCTAAGGAAATGTCCCAGGCAGAGGCAAGTGTTACCATCTCCTGAGCAGTAAAAGGAACTTCATCGCGCAATCTTCGATATACGGCTTCCCGCTCTAAAGAAAGCAGTTCTATCAATACTCGTACTAATTGTGTCTTTTTAGGATACTTATTAAGTACTATTTTCTTGAAAGCATCGTACCATACATTATGTTCCATAGCATTTATTTTAAGCAGGTTTTTAACGTTAAAATGATATAAAAAAGTATGTACAATAAAAAAAAATAATCTTAAAAAGTGTATTTTTTAAAAAAAAATATCTAAAAATGGTTTTTTTTTTTTTTAAAATACCCCAAAAGAGTAAAAAGAATTCCATCTCTTATTTATTTACGAAAAATAGATGTTTTAGAAACTTATATTTGCGAAAAAACATACATAATATATTGGTTTTCAGCATATTTTTGCCGCCAAATACAAGGATGTTTTTTTTACATTACAAACTATTGATAAAAAAAAATATTTACATAAACGGAAAAAACAAGTAATATTATATATATACCATAAAAATTATGAAGCGCGGAATCTTTTTTATTTTGTTATCTCTATTTTGTACTTTTTCGGCACAAGCGCAATTGGAAACGAAGGGCACCGATTTCTGGTTAGCGTTTGCAAAAACTTACATATATGATCAGCCGGATAATTTAATATTTGAAATTAAAATTGTGGCTGACGAGGCTGCTACGGGTACTATAAAATATACAAGTTTAAGTAATATTACAATACCTTTTACAATATCTGCGGGAGGCGTGTTTACCCACACGCTTTCACTTACAGAGAGAAATGCGGTGTATAATGCAACTTATGGCATTACCATAAGCAACAAATCTATCCACATAGAATCCGATGTTCCGGTAAGTGTTTATGCGATAAATCTTGTAAATCATTTGGCGGGTGATGCTATAGCAGATGCTACTAATGTTTTGCCGACCTCTGTGTTAGGTACGGAGTATTACCATGCAGGAAGAATATCCGATGACCCAGCAGGTACCCGCAATAAATTTGATCAAAATTTAATCATTGTTACCCAAAACGGTACCAATATTTATCAGAATGGTAAAGAAATAGGAACTAATCTCTCTGCCGGCGCTGTTTATTATAACCAGTTTGCACCTAATAAAGATATTACAGGCGCCCGTATTACTTCTAATAAACCGGTTGCTTATTTTTCCGCACACAATTTTTGCCAAATTAGCGGCGGCGGAGATAATTTCTTCCAGCAATTAACTCCGGTGAATACCTGGGGGAAAAAGTTTATGGTTCCGGTTACAAGCAGAGGCATTGAACTGATTCGTATCGTAGCTTCTCAAGACAATACCACGATTACCCAAACGGGCGGAACCATCACTACCAAGTATGGCGGAAAAAACTCGCTTACTCTTGATGCAGGCCAATGGGTTGAATTAGAAATAAAATTGAGCAGTAATGGATGTTATATCCAATCTGATAAACCGGTACAAGTGTGTTCCTATATGGTAGGGGGCGCTTACCCGGGCGCTATAAATACTATTGGCGGAGATGAATCCATTTGTTGGGTGCCTCCTGTGGAGCAACGTTTGAACTCGGTTTTAATATCTCCTTTTGTGATGAGCAATTTTAACCGTCATTATGCATTAATTGTTACGCCTACGGCTACGAAGAACAATACGACGGTTTCTATTGGCGGGGCTCCGGCGGTAGGATTAAGCGGAGGTACATGGTACGATAATTCCGATTCCGGCATGTCGTTTTACAATGTAGAACTTTCCAACTCATCTGTTGCATATACTTACAGCAACAATTCAGGAGTTATTGTGTATGCTTATGGGTTTGGTGTTGCGATTTCCTATTATTATATGGCAGGTTCTGCTGCGCGCCCATTAGAGGTGAATTGTTTGGAAGAAGGCACCCTTTTATACAAGCAAGACTTTGGTGGAAATGATGTAAACGACCCTCCTTTTGCAAAATTGCCATTTTCCTGTGGGTTTACCGAAGTGCCTTTTAGCGCTACAGGTCCCAAAGGAGAATCTTATTACAACTTGGTTAAGAATGCCCATAATGTTTATCCGGGTGAATTTTGGGCAGATAATTACGACCATACCTACCCGGAAGATCCGGATCGCGGATATATGATGGTGGTTCATCCGGTATGTTCCATAACGCCCCCGCCCCGTACAGGTCAGGTGGTTTATGGAACACATATTGGTGGTTTGTGCGACGGCGTAACGCTATCCTTCTCGGCATGGCTTACCGATGTTAATGATAAAGGCGAATCTTTCGGCGGCAAACATCCTATAGTTGAAATGATCGTATTGGATAAAATCACAGGAGATACACTTAAATCTTCGGGTATCATTGAGGTACCTCATGGAAAGGTGTGGACTCGATATAGTTTCGATTTTGAATTGCCGCAGGGAGTGGACAGTATTACTTTCAAGATTCTCAACAAGCAACCTGCATTTCAAGGTAACGATTTGGGAATCGACGACATTGAAATACGTTTATGCACCCCGCCGGTACTAACTACTTTGCCCGATGTAATAGAAGAATGTAAAGGTAGCGCTACTACTTTATATGCTTCTTACACCGATGACGGAATATTTGGCAATGAGCTTAGCTATCGTTGGGAGCGCAGTTTAGACGGAAATATTAACAACCCATCGGGATGGTTGGTCGTGCCGGGGTCGCAAGGCAGTGTGCCCACAGGAATTGTTTCATCATTGTTTACCATGCCACTCCTGAAAGCAAGTGATGCCGGTTATTACCGGTTTGTGGTAGGGAAAGTATCATCCATTAATAAATGGGCTTGTCGCGCTGCTTCCAAAGTAATAGAATTAAAAGTAAACGCTCTTTCGAGTATAGGGGAGATTAAAATTCCTGCGGCTATCTGTGTGAACGACACAGTGGTGGCTTCGGCCCCCTTCTCAGTACAGGGCAATAGCTGGTTGAGCAGCAACCCCGAAGTGGCTACCATTGATGCTGTTACAGGAAAAATTATCGGGATACAAGATGGAAGAGTGATGATATCGTGCATCGTATCCGACGGCATTTGTACCGACACGCTCAGAACATTGCTGGAGGTTGATTTTTGTTTAGACTGCTCGGAAGGCGGTACGGTTTTGTACCGACAAGACTTCGGCGGAAATAGCCCTTCAGACCCCTACACTTCGCCTACGGGATTTTCACCGGAAAATTCAGACCTGTTGTATAGCACTGTAAATATTCATCAAACGCATGAAAGAGGATATTACACCTTGACCAAAAATCCGTATTACATATATAAGGAAGGCTTTCACAGTATCACAGACCACACGCATCCGGAGGATACAACTCGCGGGTATATGATGTTTGTGGACCCTTACACTAACGATTATGACAGGATTTTGTATCAAACTGAAATTCACGACCTGTGCGCAGAAACAAAGTTATACTTCTCGGCTTGGTTTACGGATATCAACCGGTATGTACATCTCAAGGCAGTAAGACCAAAAATTGAATTGCAGATGATAGACTTTGATACGGAAGCGGTTCTTGCCTCCTCAGGCATAATGGTACTTGATAGTGGAAACTTCTGGTCGCGAATAGGTATCCCTTTTACTACGGGCGCTACTTCTTCCAGTATTATTTTCAGAATATATAACAAAGAACAATCTAAAGACGGTAACGACTGGGCGATGGACGACATTGAAATACGGTTATGCGCTAATCCGGTAGTTACAGAACTGGCGCCGGAGGGTGTAGAAATTTGTGAAAATCAGCCTTTCACATTAAGCGGAACCTATACCGATGCCGGAACTTTCGGCAAAAATCTCAGCTACAGGTGGGAATACAGCACAACGGGAGATATAAATACATTGTCGGACTGGGATTCCGTACCGGGCAGTAGCGGCACAGTTACCAACGGAAGAGTGGTTTCATCTTATACCATAGACTCTCTTACGGCAGGGCGTGCAGGTTTCTACCGGCTGGCGGTATCTACAGCAGCGCAAATTGAGGGCTCGTATTGCAGGGCGATTTCAGAGCCTGTAGAGCTGAAAGTAAAAAACTCCGGTATAAGCGCCATTGGTGGCGACAGCACAGTGTGCGAAGGCAACACCATTACACTTACCAATGCGGTAACCGGCGGTACATGGATAAGCAGCAACCCTGAAATAGCCACTGTAGATATTATCTCCGGCGAGGTAATGGGTATAAGTGCAGGTAGTGTTGAAATATCTTATAAAGTAGAAAACAACGGTTGTACAGGTACAACTTCCACTATAATAGCAGTAGCTTCATCACCAAATGCGGGCACTATCAGCGAGGTAAGCTCAGTGTGTGAAAGAAGCTCTGTGATACTAACCTCCTCAGTAGCCGGAGGTACATGGGCAAGCGTTCATCCGGAAGTAGCTACCGTTAATGAATGGGGCGTGCTAACCGGCGTGAGCGCAGGGGTTGCCAAAATCGTTTATTCGGTAACACAAAACGGATGTACGGATACCACTTCTGTTAATATAACGGTAATCGCTTTTCCGGATGCAGGAGAAATTGAAATACCTGCGGCTATTTGTGTGAATGACACAGTGATCGCTTCAACATCTACTCCGGTACAAAACACTACATGGTTAAGCAGTAATCCTGAAATTGCTAAAATTGACGCCGCTACAGGCAAACTCATCGGGATACAAGATGGAAGTGTGATGATATCGTGCATCCTATCCAACGGCATTTGTATCGACACGCTCAGAACATTACTGGAGGTTGATTTTTGCTTAGACTGCTCGGAAGGCGGTACGGTTTTATACCGGCAAGACTTTGGCGGAAATAGCCCTTCAGATCCCCATACTGCGAATGAAGGTTTTCCGAAAGAACATTCGGAATTGTGGTACAGTAAGACAACTACCCACGGCGCGCCGCATTTTAGAGGATATTATAATTTGACAAAAGACCCTGAATATGTATATCCCGAAGGTTTTTACAGTATAAACGACCACACTCATTTTGGAGACCCGTATCGTGGCTATATGATGTTTATTGATCCTTTTACCGATGATAATGGCAAGATTTTGTATCAAACCGAAATCCACGACTTGTGCGCAGAAACAAAACTATATTTCTCAGCTTGGTTTACAGACCTGAACAAGTATGTGCATGCAAAAGCAGAAAGACC
>WQWP01000085.1 GCA_009787485.1 Lentimicrobiaceae bacterium
AGATCGTTTGCCGTAATAAACTCCGTAACTTTCAGTTTCTTTTGATCTTGCAATTCCTGCATTTCGCTCTCGTGCATATCCGATTGGAATTGCGCACGTTTTTCTCTTTTTCGTTTCGATGTTTTCGATTTGCCAAGCGGCTCCAGGCGCTGCATGGTCTCCTTTATTTGGCGTTGAATGTCCTCATCGGATATTTCTACTTTCGCTACAACTTGTTTTTGTTTATCTTCTGATTTCCCTGCATGATGTTTGATGCGTTTGCGTTTACGCTTTTTATCAGCATGAGTTTTATCTTTTTCTTGTGCTTGCGCCGGAGTTTCTTTTTTAGGTTGCTCTTTTTTTGCAAAAGATTCTAAATTTATTTTTCCCAACACCACAGGGGCATCCATTTTGGTATATTTCGTTTGGATGTGTTCAACTGCAGGTTTTTGTTCTACTACTAAGGGTTGTATTGAGGTAGCGCTCGTATTTTCCTCTTTTTTAATGCTTTTTATTTCTTTATGTTTTTCCGGAGCTTTTTCTTTTCTTTTGTCTTGAGAAGCTTTACCCTGTTTTTGATTTTTTTTGCCTTTCTCTTTTTTTGATTTTTTTTCTTCAAAAACAGACAAATCAATAGTGCCTTTCACTACGATATTTTTTGAAAGATCTGCAACTACAGTTTCAATATGTTCCGGTTTAGGAACTGCTTTTTCTTCGGGCGAAACAGATGCAACCTTTGTTTTTTCAATAACAGGCTCAACTTTTTTGGGAGGTGTATCTTTTTTGGCTGCTTTATCGGGTTCCAACTCAATTTTTCCGATTACTTTCGGTGTTGGAATAGTTGTTTTAATTTGTTCTACCGGTTTTTCTTCTAATGGAGTGGGGGCGCTAACGGGTTGTGTCGAAGAGACGTTGCGCGCAACATCTCTACCATGTTCATGATTTTCTACGGGATGTTTAATTTCTTCATGCTCTGCTTTCGACTTTGAGAAAGCGCCGATATCTAATTTTTCGGCACATTCTTTTACCTTTTTATCACCCAAAAATTCTTTTAAAAGAATCTCACAAATGTCCGAAGTAATTTTAGTGTTTATATTGTCAATGATATCAATATTATGCTTTTTTAGTAAAGATACGATTGACGATGTCGCCACGTTAAATTCTCTGGCGGCTTGCCCTAATCGTGTTAATTTCTTTTCGTCAGACATATTGTATATTTGTTTGTTTAAGAATTTAAGATTTAAAGATTTAAAAATTTAAAGATTTAATGGTTTAATGTTTAGTCTTTTTGTAATAACTTATATTTTTGAATTTTGAATTTTAAATTTTTAAATTTTTAAATCGGTCTCTATTCCAAATCCAATTCCTTCTTAATCGAAGCAATCACATCATCCACAGTCTCTTCTTCGAGGTCGGTGCGTTGGATTAATTCTTCGCGGCTTAATTTGAGCACACTGGTCGCCGTGTCGCAGCCAATAGCTTTGAACGCGTCTATTACCCATTGGTCAAATTCATCGGTAAATTCTTCCAAATCAACGTCTTCTTCTTCTTTAATATCATCTCTGAATACGTCAATTTCGTAGCCGGCCAATTTGCTTGCTAATTTAATATTGTAACCTCCTTTTCCGATGGCTAATGAAACCTGGTCGGGTTTCATGTAAACATTTGCGTTTTTGTTTTCTTCATCAATTTCAATATAAGAGATTTTAGCGGGGCTGAGCGCTCTGGAAATAAGTAGTTGCGTGTTGTTTGTATAGTTGATCACGTCAATGCTTTCTTTGCGTAATTCGTGGAAGATGCTGTGGATGCGGCTGCCTTTTACGCCCACGCAGGCGCCCACAGGGTCAATTCTGTCGTCGAAAGATTCTACCAATACTTTGGCGCGTTCGCCGGGGGCGCGCACTACATTTCTAATAGTGATGAGCCCGTCATAGACTTCCGGAATTTCTGTCTCCATCAATCTTTCCAAAAATATCGGCGAAGTTCTTGAGATGATAATTTGCGGAGAAGACCCTTTAATATCCACGCGATGCACTATGGCGGTGAGTGCATCTCCTTTTTTGTATTTATCCGCCGGAATTTGCTCGCCTTTAGGGAGGATGAGTTCTACGCCGTCTTCATCCATGACTAAAATTTCTTTTTTCCATACCTGGCTTACCTCACCGGTAACTAATTCTCCAATCCGGTGTTCATATTTTTTATAGATGAGGTCTTTTTCATATTCCATAATTTTGGTAATCAGGTTTTGGCGCAGCGCTTGAATTTCGCGGCGTGCAAAATCGGAGAAACGCACGTTTTCCATTACTTCTTCACCTATTTCAAAATCCGGCTCAATTTTAATGGCTTCAGAGAGGGCAATTTGAGTAAACTCATTTTTCACACAGCCATCCTCCACAATTTCTCTGTAGCGTTGAATTTCCATTTCACCACGATCCACATTTACGATGACTTCAAAGTTGGCATCTGCTCCATATTTTTTGGTAAGCGCCGAGCGGAAAATATCTTCCAATATCCGCATCAGCGATTCTCTTTCAATATTTTTAAAATCTTTAAACTCGGCTAAGGTTTCCAATAAGTTTAAACTCTCTTCCATGACGTTTTGTTTTGTTGCATTTATGTTTGTTATCAAATAAAAAAAGGGCTTTCAACCCCACTTTTCGCTTTCTTCTAAAAAAAACTCCCACATAGTAGTGAGAGTAGTGTAGAGTTGACCAACCTGGATTCGAACCAAGACCGACAGAACCAAAACCTGGAGTGCTACCTTTACACCATTGGTCACTTGCTCTTTTGAGGCGGCGAAAATATATTTTTTTTTGATATAGGATTAGGGGTTGTTTTTTTTATTAAAGAGCGCTGCAAGCGCGATGTATATTCAGCCCATGGCAACGCCATGGGATAGGAAGCACGTTCCTCCAAAACAATTTTGCGCCCTGAAAGGGCAGCATATAAATATACCCATAAATGGCAGCTAGTATGATAATCTACTAAAAGACTCTCAAGATAGCTTCTCAATTATTACATCTCCCAAACTGCCCCTTCCTTAGTATCCTTAATCGTTATCCCCAACGCCGCCAAATGATTACGGATAGCATCGGCCGCCGCCCAGTTTTTATTGAGCTTTGCCTCTTGCCGCATTTCAACAATCATATTCATTAGCTCTTCAACTATTTCGCTATTTCCGGCGCAATTTCCTTCGGGAAGCAATCCTAAAATATCGAAAAAGAAAAGCCTGAAATTGGTTTTCAGCAGCTCAATATCTTCTTGGGTTAATGAAAGGAGATTCTCTTTTACACTATTAATGATGCGCACGGCATCGAAAAGTTCGGCGATGAGCTTTGGGGTGTTCAAGTCGTCGTTCATGGCATCATAGCAACGTTGTAACCAAGCAGTTATGTTTTCGTTCGATTTTTCTTTCGCCGGTAATTTATCTAATAATTTCTCGGCGGCGTACAGTTTTTGCGATCCTTTTTCGGCAGCAATAAGCGCTTCGTTGGAAAAATCAACTGTGCCACGATAATGCGCCTGCAAAATGAAATAGCGAATGGTCATCGGGGCGTAAGTACGCTCCAACGCCGGATGTTCACCGGTAAAGAATTGATTAAGTGTAATAAAATTGCCCAACGCTTTGCCCATTTTCTGCCCGTTAATGGTAATCATGTTGTTGTGCATCCAATATTTTACCGACTCTTTGCCGTGCACCACAGTAGCTTGACACACTTCTGATTCATGGTGCGGAAAGAGTAAATCCATGCCACCGCCGTGAATATCGAAACGATTTCCTAAATATTTTGTACTCATTGCAGTACACTCAATATGCCAGCCAGGGAAGCCTTCACCCCAGGGCGAGCGCCACCGCATGATGTGCTCCGGCGCCGCTCTTTTCCAAAGCGCAAAATCGGCAGGATGCCGCTTTTCGTCTTGCCCATCCAGCGCACGCGTACTGGCAATCATCTCTTCCAATACTCTGCCCGAAAGTTTGCCGTAACCAAAATCTGTATGATATTTGGGCACATCAAAATATACCGAATCATTAGAAACGTACGCGTATCCTTTGTCTAAAATATTCAAAATCACTTCTATTTGCTCAATAATGTGCCCCGATGCACGCGGCTCAATGGAAGGGCGCAACACATGCAACCTATCCATGGCACGATGGTAGCTATCTATATAAAATTGCGCCACTTCCATCGGCTCAAGTTGCTCTAATCGTGCTTTTTTGGCAATCTTGTCCTCTCCTTCGTCGGCATCGTTTTCCAGATGCCCCACATCGGTAATATTGCGCACATAGCGCACTTTATACCCGATATGTGATAAATACCGGAACAAAACATCGAAGGTAATGGCGGGACGTGCGTGACCTAAATGCGGCTCTCCGTAAACCGTTGGACCGCAAACGTATAAGCCGACCCTGCCGGATACAATAGGCTCAAAAACTTCTTTTTGCCTGGAAAGGGTGTTGTAAAGTTGAAAGGGTTGGGACATTACACTCATAACTAATTGTTTAAATCATTATTCATAAACAATGATAAATAACAGCGGCGAAAATAAAGTTTTTATCGAATTTAGTTAGTTTTTTTAATACTTTGGCGCAAACCGGTATAAAAAAAGCCGCATACCTGAAAGTTCTGCCACCCTGTTCAACCGTCGCCTGCCATGTTTTTAATGTCGTGATTGCAATGTCGGCATTGCTACGCGGAACAAATATTTGTATATTTTTGCGGCGGTTGCTCGCATTGAAAATCCGATTTATTGCCTGCTTTTCAAAAAATGAATCACTATTTTTAACCTTAACTTAATAACATCATGAAAAAACTCCCCCTTTTTATTCTATTATTTGTATTTACCACCGCTTTTATTATCAACCTTTTTTCCCAAACAATAACCTATTCTCATTTACGCAGCGGTACTGGCGTCTCAATTCACTTAGAGTTAAAATCATACAACATTAACTCCTTAAACTACAAAGGCGAAGCCATGCACGAAATTATGCTATCCGGCATTTTCATTCCTAATGATGAAGGGCTGCCCAATCTGCCCAAAATAAGCAGATTGGTGGCAATTCCTCAAGGTGCAGAGGTCAGTATTTCTATTAAAAATATAGAAACTGAAACGCTTGAAAATATCAACATTGCACCGGCGCTGAGAATACAGGCAATTCCTGAAGAGCCTGTAATGGATTATGTAAAAAATCAAAAGATCTATACAACGAATGAGTTTTATCCGCAAAATCCTGTGGAAATCTCTGAAGTTACAAGTTTTAGAGGAGTGAACGCCGTTATGGTAGGCATTACTCCGTTTCAATTTAATCCCGTAACGAAAGAGTTAATTGTCATTAACAATATTGAGATTGAAATTGAATATGTTGGCGGCTCAACATTGTTTGCTGACCCGAAATATCGTTCGCCATGGTTTGACCCGATTCTAAAAAATGCTTTACTCAACCATGAAGTGCTTCCTGAAATGGAATATACCGGCAAAAGTCATAGAGATGGAGAAGGTTGTGAGTATTTGATAGTTATTCCTAACAGAGAAGATTTTGAACCTTATGCCGAACAAATCAAAGAGTTTAGAACCAAGCAAGGTATTTATACCAAAGTGATGCGGTTGGATGAAATGGGGGTTACCACTACCACCCAACTCAAATCATATTTTCATAATGCCTACAATACCTGGGCTATTCCGCCGGTGGCCGTCTTGCTCATGGGCGACCACAACACGAATATGAACCTTGGCATACCTGCCGAAGTCATTTACCATCCCTATAGCGGTACCTGTATAACTGATAATCAATACGCAGATGTAACCGGCGATTTTTTGCCTGAGATGGTTTTTAGTAGAATGGCTGCCGAAACAGAAGCCCAGATGGCGGTGTTGGTCAGCAAGTTCATAGAATATGAAACACAACCATGTATGGAGCCGGGCTATTATCAAAATCCGATTACTGCGCTGGGTTTTCAAACAGAGCGCTGGTTTCAGATATGTTCGGAAGCGGTAGGTGGCTATTGGCGTAAGCAGGAAAAAACTCCTGTGAGAATCAATGAAATATATCAACCGCCTCAAAATACTTCTATTTGGTCATCAGCTCAAAATACATCTATGGTTACTAATTATTTTGGACCCAGCGGCGCCGGCTATATTCCTGCTTCTCCAAATGACTTAGGCAATTGGTCGGGCGGTACGGCAATGCAAGTAGTTGCTGCTGTAAACAATGGCGCTTTTGCTTTGCAACACCGCGATCATGGCTTTGAAGACGGATGGGGAGAACCCGGTTTTCGGTCTTCTCATATCAACTTGCTTACCAATGTGGGTAAAATGACATACGTGTTCACCATTAACTGTTCGACAGGGAAATTTAATAATAATACACCATGCTTTGGAGAACGCTTTCATAGATATACGTATCAAGAACAAAATGCTGGCTGTGTAGGATTTTTAGGTCCCACAGAAGTATCTTACTCTTTTGTAAACGATGTTTTTACATGGGGAATGTATGATTTGTTCGATCCCAACTTTTTGCCTACTTACGGGCATCAGGGCCCTCATGCGGCTGCATATTCTGGAAATTGGATGCCTGCTTTTGGCAATGTTGCCGGAAAATATTTTCTACATCAAAGTAATTGGGTTTACTCTCCTGATATTAAAATACTTACGAATCAAATGTTTACTGCACATTCGGATGTGTTTTTAAGGCTTTTTACAGAGGTTCCTCAAGCGCTTATTGTTGACCATGCGGAGATATATTTAACAAGTCATTCAAATTTTTACATCAAAGCTAACGAGGGTGCACTAATAGCGCTTACGGCACTCATAGACGGTAAACTTGAAATTCTTGCGGTGACTACCGCAACCGGCAAAATGCAAGCCATGACGATACCTGTCACATTAACACCCGGAACAGAAATAAATGTAGTTTGTACCGGACAAAATTTTTTAAGATACGAAGGGGTTGCTCAGGTTATACAGCAAGAAGGCCCTTATATGGCTCTTGTTGATTACACCATTGTTAGTGAAGAACCATTAACGTATCTCTCTGAAAACAGGGAGATTGAGTTTATATTGAAAAACACAGGAACCGACCCGACAGCGGCGCCGCTTACCATAACCGTTTCTTGTGATGATCCGCTGTTGACCATTCATAATGGAACCACACAAGTAGCAAATAGTATAGATGTTGCCGGAATAGTAAATGCTAACTTCAATATTACCATAGCTTATACTATTCCCGACCATAAAGTTTTTCCTATAATAATCACAGTAACAGATGATAACGCAACAACGTGGCAAAGCAAAATGTCATTGAAAGCCGATGCTCCCAAGTTTTTTCTTGAAAAAGTTTTGGTTAATAATGTTGAGGATGATAAATTGGAAGATGGCGCCATTGCTACGCTTACTGCTGTTGTTAGAAATGTTGGTCATGCAGATGCATACGCAGTAACCGGCGCTATTGGCATTACCGGAGAATTTATTACGCTCATTTGTAATGAGTCAGGTTGCGCAGCGCAAGATTTGCCCGTTGGAGAAAGGATAAACTTAAACTTTACCATTGCTACCGATCCGGCTTTGCCTGCTAACCATGAAACAAATTTTGATCTTCTGCTCGCTGCGCAGTATGGGCTTTCATTTTCACTTCCGTTTAAAGTGTCATCTTCCGATTATTGTATAACAGGTACGACAAATTGTTCCGGCTCTAAATTCGAATCTGTTCGGCTCATCAAAACTTCCGATCTATCTGTTTTAATCAATAACACTGAAACTTCTTGCGCCACAACCGGATATCAGGACTATACAAATTTAACAGCCGTATTAGAGCCCGGAGAGCAATATACGATTGTGGTAAAAGCAACTCAAATTTTGAATAATGTAAGAGGGTGGATTGATTTGAATGGGAATAAAACTTTTGATGCTAATGAACAGCTCATCGCACTTACCTGCATGACTCCCAATACGGAATATGCTCAAGACTTTACCATTCCTCAAGATGCTGTTCCCGGAACATTCCGTTTTCGACTTCGCACAAGACGGCAGGCAACACCCGACGCATGTGACGGATATGCGACAGGACAAACACATGATTATACGATTGTTATTCCTGAAACTCATCCGCGAGTACAAAACGTAGTTGCCGTGTTAACCGGTGCGAATATGACCATTAATTGGGATGCTCCTACCGGAGAAGCGCCAGGTTATAACATTTACCGTAACGGCAATTGCTTAAATGCTACTCCGCTTATGCATACAAGTTTTACAGAAGAAAATATTGTGGAAGGCATCTATTTTTATCATGTAACCGCTGTTTACACAGACAACAAAGAATCTGTTCCGGAAATCTCAAATTTTATCTGTACCGGCTATACTCCACCGCAACTATGCGAAAAGCCCAGCCATTTGTTAGGGGTTGCAGCAGGGAACACAGCGGTTATGAGTTGGAATAAGCCGAAGTATATGGACGGCATATTATTAGGATATAATATTTATCGTGATGATTTAAAAATAGATGAAACCGAGCCGACGATATTTGAATATTTTGATACCAATCTTGCCGATGGAATCTACCGCTATCAGGTATCTGCGGTTTATGAACACTGCGAAGAATCTGTATTAACTAACGGAATTAATATTGCCATAACTCCGGTGGGTATTCACGAAGTGCAAACAGATGCTTTCCAAATATTTCCGAATCCAACCACCGGAGAATTACGAATTGTAAATTACGAATTAGAAATTAAAAGTATTGATATTTTTGATGTTATGGGGAGGAAAGTATCATCACATCATCTAATTACCTCATCATCTAATCATCACATCAACCTTTCACATCTTCAATCAGGTATTTACTTTATAAAAGTGTATTCAGAAACTAATCAAGTAACTGTCAAACGATTGGTGCTTGTAAAATAACACCTTTTGGCATAAAACCTGCTACAATTCATAATCAATAAAAATTACAACCCATGAAAAAAACAATCATCAAAATCAATCCTGAAAAATGCACCGGTTGTGGCCAATGTGCCGCAACTTGCCATCAAGGCGCTATACAAATGGTTGCCGGAAAAGCAGTTTTAACAGATGAGCACCACTGCGACGGCTTAGGACGCTGTCTCGAAAAATGCCCGTCAGATGCGATCTCTTTTATTGAGAAAGAGATTGAAACGCCCAAGCAGGAAAAGCCGGTGGCGCCGAAAACAGCTTGCTGTATAGAACATACGGCGCAAAACCGCCCGCAATTTCCTATACAATTACATCTCATCAACCCTCATAATCCG
>WQWP01000086.1 GCA_009787485.1 Lentimicrobiaceae bacterium
AAAGACAAATTCAAAAATATTGTGGAAGTAAGAGCAAACAACCCCCAAATGCTTATTGATTTGGAGAACGCAACCATCGAAACCCTCCCCGACTTCATTGCGAAGTATGAAACAGAACTCGCCGCACGTAATGCCGATTTGAAAAAACAAAAATTACAACGCGATATTTTTTATACCTTCCTTTTTCACTTAGGTAACATAGCTGACCAAGCATCATTAGACAACTTTAAAGCTAAATTTCCCGAATATTCAAAGTCTATATTCGCTAAAGCCGATAATAAAGACTTTTTCGTTACCGGATTTAACAACGTAAAATCTTTTTCGGATTTTCAACGTTTTTACAACAGGCTTCTTGATGATTATCAGGTGATTGCTCAGGATTATTTAATAGCAGTAAGCGCTGTAAAAGCGGAAACCAATTTACTAAAACAAGTTTTCGACATCAATGCTGCGATTTCTACTGTTAAAAAAGAATATGACTTAAATGAACTTCAAAAAAACATCAGAACTTTTAAAAGAGAAGCTTCAAGTTTTAACCTAACTTTAGTTTTGTCATATTCATTATTCTTTGTAACCGTTGCCCTTATGTTGTTCTTCTTACTACAAAATATATTTGTAAACATAAAGAGCAATATCGGCTTAATTGCAGGAATCGGCGGATTGATATTATTAGTAATTATCGGTTATCTTACTGCTTCTTCCGATCTTTCGCCCGTTGCCGTTAAAATGCAGGCAACTCCTAATACGATGAAATGGATTGGTGCAGGATTGTTTACGGCATACCTTATGCTCTTTGGTACCATTGCATTAATCGTTGCTACCATGATTATTAACTCTATTAAAAAAACAAGATAATATGTCAAACCGTAAGCTTGCCGGATTTAATACCGCACAAATGGCAGACATCTCGTTTTTGCTGTTGACATTTTTTATGATGACCTCATCAATCAATGTGCAACAGGGGATTCCAAGACGTTTGCCGCCGCCCAGCGACTCGAAAACAGTAGTTGATATTAATAAAAGGAATGTATTTACCGTAGTGGTTAACTTCAATGATGAAATTTTTGCCAACCAGGAAATCATTCCGTTAAATCAACTTACGCTGCGCGCAAAAGAGTTTTTGGAAAACCCCTACAATAGCCCGAACCTTCCCGAAAAAGAAATAAAACTTATTGAAAATTTAGGTGAATATTCGGTTTCTAAAGGGGTGCTCTCACTTTCAAACGACCAGAGTACGTCGTATAATATGTATGTTCAGGTGCAAAACGAGTTGCAGCGCGCCGTGAACGAACTTCGTGATAAAGTTTCGATGCAATTTTTCGGAAAAAAATATGACCTGTTGGATACGGCTTTGCAAAGAGCCATTCAAAGGGCTGTTCCGATGAATATTTCCGAAGCGCCACCCACTAACTTTGGTAAAGAATAAACAAGAAAGGAGAAAATTATGGCACGTTTTAAAAAAGACAAAAAAAGAGAATTACCTGCATTAGGTACCGGCTCTATGGCAGACATTGTTTTCATGTTCTTATTCTTCTTTATGGTAATTTCCAACATGCGCGAAACAGACGTTAAAGTTAAGTTTATCGTACCGGGCGCTTCCGAAATCCAAAAATTGGAAAAAAAGTCATTAGTGGCTACTATTTATATGGGGATGCCCAAAAGTGAGAACGAAAACACGCTTCCTCCCGGAAAAGTTTCTGTGCAATTAAATGATCAAACCATAAAACAAGAAAACTTCGTGAGAGATGTGCGCGATTTTATCGCTGTTGAAAAAGAATCCCGCAGCGATGAAGACAGACAAAAACTTACGTTTTCTATCAAAGCAGACCAGGATATTCAAATGCGTTACATCAATTTAATTAAAAACGAACTTCGCACAAACAATGCGTTAAAAATTAACTACGCTACTACTAAAAGAGAACGCAAACAGGCGGAATCTAAAGAATAGTTAACTTGTTGAAAAACACAAAGAGGCTGCCTAAAAACAGCCTTTTTTTGTTTAATTTTTTTTCTATTTTTGTACCCTAACTTTTTAATTTTCTTATGAAAAATCCTAAATTAGCTTCGCGGTACGCCCATGCACTTTACGATTTTTCATTGGAAATGGGAAATCTTGAAAACGTGTATCATGACATCCGGGAAATTGAAAAAATTGTAACCGCACATAAAGAACTCAAAAACCTATTAGAAAGTCCGATTATTCCGAAAGATAAAAAACAAAATATTATCAAAGAAATTTTTCAAAAAGAGGTAAATGAAATTACATTTCGATTTTTTACGTTGATTATCAAAAAAAACAGAATCCCGCAATTGCTCATGATTTGCCGGCAATTCATCAAAATCTATTATAAAAATCATAACATTAAAGAAGCCTATATCACTTCTGCACAACCGCTTTCCGAAGAAAAAATAGATTATTTGAAAAATTATTTGGAAAAAGATGCGCCTTACACCGTTATACTGCATCTTACTGTTGATCCGAAAATCATTGGTGGAATAATTATTAAAATAGATGATCGTTATTATGATGCAAGTATTCAAACAAAAATAAACAAACTAAAAATGGAGTTCTCGCAAAATACTTATACGGTAGGGTTTTGAGGTATGAGGTGGGAGGTATGAGGTATGAAGTGGGAGGTGGGAAACATAAATTGATCGTAAAATCTTTATTATATTATTAAATCATTAAATTATTAAATTTTAAATTATGCAAAAAAAATTAACTCGTAGCACAACCGACCGCAAAGTTGCGGGCGTATGCGGTGGATTAGGCGAATACCTCGACGTTGACCCCTTAATTTTCAGAATTATCTTCCTGTTTCTGCTCCTCTGCGGCGGCAGTGGATTACTCCTATATCTTATCATGTGGATATTGATGCCCGAAAAAAAAAAGAATGAACCCGAAGAAATAAGATATGAACCCGAAGAAATTTACGACGTTACGGAAGAGCCTGTAAATCATTCACCTCATCATAAAAAATCTATGAAAAAACATCATAATAAAGGTGTTTTTTGGGGATTGCTTTTTGTTGCCATTGGTGTACTTTGGCTGGGAAAATCTTTTGGATTATTCTACTTTAGCTGGCACAGCGTATTCAAATTATGGCCCCTGTTTATCGTGTGGCTGGGCGTTATAATGCTACCCATCGGGCATGCCTGGAAAATAGTTTGCAATTTCATTCTTTTAGCCATTGCCATCGCGTTGCTTTTTATGCTTCCGCTCAGATCATGGCATCACCGCCATTTTTGGGATGAGGATTATGTCATCAAGAAAAAAATAAGCACTTCAGATTGTCGTATTGAGATTGACGAAGATGACTTGGATTTAGATATTGATGTTGAAACAATTATGGTAACCGCACACGGCGACTCTATCGTAATTGACCAAAAATCCGGAAATAAAGAGGAAAAGGTGGTAATTAAGAAAGTAAAGAAATAACCCACTCATTGCCGTCAGTTTTAGCTGACGGAACAAAATTAAAAATTAGAAATTATGGGTTTGCTTCATTATGATGTTGTATTAAATTCGATTCCGCCTGGTGTGAAGTTGGTGGTCGTTTCTAAAATGCGCCCGGTAGAACAGATTGAAATGCTGTATGATGCCGGGCAGCGCGTTTTTGGAGAAAACCGCCCACAAGAAATGAAAGCCAAGTATGAAGCGCTACCTAAAGATATTGCGTGGCATTTCATCGGACATTTGCAAACGAATAAGATTAAATACATTGCACCATTTGTTACCTTAATTCACAGCATTGACAGTTTTTCTTTGCTGCAGGAGGTTAACCGGCATGCAGAAAAAAACAACCGTATCATTTCTTGTTTGTTGCAGTTTTTTATTGCACAAGAAAGTACAAAATATGGATTTTCCTGGCAAGAATGTGCAGCAATGTTAAAAAATCCCGTTTTTGCTACACTTAAAAACATAAAAATCGCCGGCGTAATGGGCATGGCAACTTTTACCGATAATAAAGCATTAATTCGTGAAGAATTTAAAAAACTGCACGGTTATTTTATGCAGCTAAAAACGCAACATTTTTCAACCCATTCCGATTTTAAGGAGATTTCTATGGGGATGAGTGATGATTATGAGATTGCGATAGAGGAAAGGAGTACGATGGTAAGGGTGGGAAGTGCGATTTTTGTGTAAGTATTTATTATTAATTTTGCAGCATCCTAAAAAATCAATCATTATGAAAAAAACAATTTTTTTTATCATTGCATTAGCTTTATCCACTTCTTTGCCGGCGCAAGTAAAAGTGAATAAAGAAAAACATCAAGCCGTTCCTGTAAACATGGAACAAAACAAATGCTACACCGGTTTTGAGCAGCATGAGGATGTTGTTTCCCAACCCGGCCCAAATAAGATAGTACCCCCAACCGATCAGTTCTACGAATGGATTGGCCTAACTCATTTCAACTTAGCTACCAATAGAAACTCTCGAAATACTATTGGTTTTAAACCCAAATCTACAGTGGGAGCAGCCGTTTGGACTACAGCAATCAATGAACAGATGTCGAGGGGAACAGGTATTAATTATTATAATTATTCCGCAGCTCATGGAAGTTTTTGGGGTGACGTACAGCCTGGGGATGAGAGAATTGAAACCGAAAGAACAGGATGGGGAATACACGGTTTTACCAACCAGGGAGAAATTGTAGTTGCACATAATGCTCTTTCGAGCATTGGAGGAGGGCTTGTTGTTAACACAAGAAACATAGCCGGAGAAGGAATTTGGAACGAATATACTCTTTTAGGGCCACAATATCTAATAACAGGAACACCTACTACCTCTATTCTTTGGCCCACTATGGCAACTCATAAAAACACCGTGCATATAGTTTGTGTTACAGAGCAATGGCCAGCATCTATTGCGTATCCACCAAATTATGAGCCTGATCCGGATGCTCATCCTCACGGATATCTCGGTTTCTCAACACTTCCATTGTATTACCGCTCAACGGATGGCGGGCAAACCTGGGAAACACCTAGAGATTTTAGAGAATACGGAATGACCAATTTTGAATGTTTCAGAGTTACAGGCGATAGTTATGTGCTTGCCGTAAGAGAGAATCATGTAGTGTTTCTCTATCATGATAAAAGTGGATTCATCAACTATATGGAATCAAAAGACGGAGGAGATACGTGGGTAAAGAAAACCGTATATGATTGTGGTTGGGAGTTCGCTCAAAACGCTGATGTAGAACCAAGATTGGTACCTAGTACTGCTGCTGCTTTCATTGATGAAGATCATAAAGTGCATGTGATTTTTAGCACTCAATGTTGGGTAAAGATTGCAGGTACAGAATATTATTTCGCCGGTACCCCAACAGGTATGATATATTGGAATGATGCTCATGAGCCTATCAATTGGCAAGAGATTAGAGGATGGCTAGATGGAAATACTTTAGTAGATTGGAATTGGGAGGAATACCCCATGTATCTTACACTTCCCTCTGTACTTGGGTTTGATCAGTTCTACAGATGGTCATTAGGTCCGATTACTAATTTAGGAGCATTCAACAACAACGGATGGGTAATCTTTCCGAGAGTTATGGCTAAAGATGGAAGAGTGTATCTTTCTTATCAAGCTCCTTTAGAGTGGCCTTTATCTGCGGGAGAGTATTTTTATAGAGGCATATTTATGACTGTTTCTGAAGATAATGGCGAAACTTGGGATGTGCAAAATAATACCAGCTGGATATCTTATCAACCTGAATTATTCCGGGTTAATTGGAACGCATATCAAGAACCTGTATATGATCCTTATGAGAATGCCTGGTATTGGGATCCCAGTTCTGTTATTGTACAAACAAGAACTGAAAATGCTTATCCATCAATGAGCTATAATTATAAAGGAAATCTGTTCATGTTACAATGGTTCCATCAGGAGGCTCCTTTCAGTCAACCCGCCGGTCTCTCACATGATCCCGCTTTGGTATTTGCTTTTACTCACGATTTAAGGAATATTCCGGCCTATAAAAATATTCGGGAAATTTATAAAGGATTGTGGAACGGTTATGACTACACCATTGACCTTCCTCCGGATGCTTGTGAAAGACCTGTTGAACTTACCGGAACATGTAGTGGCAATGACGCTGTGATTAATTGGGAAGCACCTGATTATATTTCAGCGCCTTTATTGGGGTATAATATTTTCCTCAATGGAGAGATGATCAACGAATCGCTAATTACGGAAACCCATTTTGTGGATGAAGATCTTGAATTTGGAATACCCTATCACTATAGCGTATCTGCGGTATATCAAAATTGCGAATCAAGTTCAACCTATCCGCTTACTATTATGCTTGCATGTGAAACACCGGTAGAACTTTCGGGAAGCGTTTATGAAAACGAGGTCGTTCTCTCATGGAAAAAACCGGCAAATAATTACTGCTTATTAGGTTATAATATTTATAGAGATGGAGATAAGATTAATGAATCGCTAATTACCGATACAGATTATACAGATGAAAACCTTACCCCCGGAACATATCTGTATCAAGTTTCTGCGATATATGAATTTTGCGAATCGGAATTAACCGATGGTGTGAGTCTTATTGTGCTTGCATGTGAAACACCGGTAGAGCTTTCCGGAACAGATAACGAAAACACAGCCATTATTTCATGGAACGAGCCGGAAAATATTGATGGCGTTTTATTAGGATATAATATTTATCGCGATGACGTAATGATTAATATATTACCAATTAAAGTTCGGGAATATATGGATGAAGGACTTGAAAACGGCATCTATCTCTATCAGGTTTCTGCTATTTATGAGCATTGCGAATCGGAATTAACCGATACTGTGAGTGTTGAGATTACTGTAGGCATCAATGATTTTACAATAGCCTCTTTCAATATTTACCCAAATCCAACTACAGGCAATGTTACTTTTAAAGGCGCCGGACTTAACCGCGTTGAAATTTTTGAAATACAAGGCCGTAAATTAGCAGGGTATGAAAATGTGAATGGCATTTTGCAAATCAATGTAAGCCAATATACAAACGGAATCTATTTTATAAAAATGTATTCAGATGATCATCAAATAGTAACTAAACGATTAATAATTTTAAAATAACATGAAAAAACTTATCCTAATTTGTTGTAGCTTTTTTTGCTTAACCTTATCAGCACAGCAACCGATTAACAACAAGGGCAACCGCAACCAGTCTTACCCCGTAATTACGGAAACCAAACCCGAAGTGGTTCAATTAATTAACCAAGTTGACGAAGCAACTATTGAAAGTCATATCCGGTATATGCAGCAGTTTTTCAGAGTGTCCACCTCGCCGGCTGCATTAACCGTGCAAAATTGGATGATTGACCATTTTGAATCTTATGGATACGAAGATATATCTGTCCATAAATTTTATATCAATTCTCAACTCATGGAGGCCGGCAATGTAGTGGTGGTTAAAAAAGGAACCGAATTTCCTGATGAATACATCATGATTACCTCGCATTACGACCATTCGAGTTGGGATTATGTGAGTGGGCCCGGCGCCGACGACAATGCTTCGGGAACTGCCGGCGTGTTGGAATGCGCGCGCCTGCTCCAAAATTTCGACACCAAGCGCTCCATTATGTTCGTGCCTTTCAGCGGAGAAGAGTTTTGGATGCTGGGTAGCTTGCCTTTTGCCAAAAAATGTGCCTCAGAAAACATGAACATTATCGCCCATTTTAATATGGATATGATTGGCTGGTTTCCACCCGGAAACCCCAATACCATAATGGCATCGGGGCATTCCTATATTTCCGAAACACTTTTTAATTACTATCATCAGGTGGCAAACCTTTATGTGCCTGCTATTCCTACCATTCGGTTAAGTGATGGCGACAGCTACGGCGGCGACCACATGCCTTTTAATATGTATGAATATCCTTCGTTGTATATTGGGGATATTGAATATCATGACCTGCACCCTTGCTATCATAAAATGTGCGATACGATTGGGCCCTATCAAGTGGGGGTGAATTGCGGCGTAAATCGTTTAGATTTGGCAAGAGCTTTTGTGCAGGCTACGTTGTCTGCAGCCGCCGAGTTGGCAAATGCGTGGCTGCCTCCGCAAAACCTGAGCGCATGCGTGGGAATGAATCATATTAAAGTATCCTGGGATCACGCCGGCGACTACACTTTTTACAAAGTATATAGAAACGATATGTTTTTAGATGTGATTGCAGAAAATTTTTATATAGATAACAATGTGGAAGTTGGAAATAAATACGAATATTATGTAATCGCCATGAATTGTGAGAACAGAGATATGAGCGCGCCCTCCAACAAAGACGAAGTGGTGTTTGTTGAGCCTTTGCAACTGCCCTATTTTAACAATTTTAGCGCAAACAAGAACGGCTTTGAGCAAAGCAACTGGGTTCTCAGAAATGTAAGCGGAACAAGTTCACTCTGTAATACTGCAGGGAGCAGTTCTTTTTCCGATAACTATTTGTCGCTTGCTGAATTAAATTGGTTCCCAATCCCTGCGAATACCGAAAATATCACCGTTCGTTTTAAATGGCAAGGCACGCTCAACGGAATATGGCAGAATGCAGGGCTTCATTTTGAAGTTACAAACGATAGAAAAACCTGGCATAAATTAGCTTATATTTCAAGCAACGCTATGGGTTGGAAAAGTTGTCAATTTTCACTCAATGAATTTATTGGCAGCGATTTTTGCCAGGTGCGTTTCCGATTGGAGAGCAGCGGCGCGCAAAATCAATACGGACAAAAAATAGGATATATTACGGATGTTGAAATTGATTTCAATCCTGTTTTCGGCATTCAACAACCGGAACCTAGCTATTTTAAAGATTTGGTAATAGCGCCCAATCCTACCACAGGTTTTGTAAATATCACTACTTTTCAAGAACTACCTTATCAGGTTTCTGTTTTTAATATGACCGGACAACGCGTTTTTCAACAAGACAGTTTTCAAGATGGAAATTTGAATTTATCCGGCTTACAAAGTGGCGCTTATATAGTTAGAGTGGCGTTCCACAATCATAGTATTTCGAGAAAATTGGTGATACAGTAAGGGCTTAATAATCTAACACACACCTCACGCTCAGCCTGTCTATTTTAAGATTGAGCCCGCCCTGAATCATATTACAGTAATAGCTAAATGCATAAGAACTTGCAGTTTCTTGGGATTGGTTATCA
>WQWP01000087.1 GCA_009787485.1 Lentimicrobiaceae bacterium
CATGAACGGTACGCAATTAGGGAGCCATTACTACCATGACGAATATTGGTTTATGGGCTCTGTATATGACCCTTACTCTAATCCGGCAGCGCCGTGTGTATGGCTAATGTCGCAAGTTCCGGGAGGACATGCCATTGTTCGAGAATATGATATTAACTCGCAAACTATGACAAATTACAGCTATAACGTAGGCAACGACCACCCTCAGTGTGGAGGAAATGCCGGCGGAGGTATGAGCTCCTATATTGATAAAAATAGAAAGTTTCGTATCGTTGCTAATGTTCAAACAAGTCCCAATATCAATTTAATATATGAACTTGCAGATTTAATGCCTTCCGGCGCACCCGCAGCGGTTAGCAATGCAATGGCTAATGCGGGGATGTTCGGCTCATTAAACGTCATGCTCAGCTGGACTAACCCAAGCACAACTTACTCGGGAGCGCCCCTTACCGAACTAACGGCGGTTAAAGTATATGAAAACAATGTACTCATTCACACAGCTTCAAATCCTACAATAGGAGGCGGAAGTAACCACTTGAGGCAGGTAAGCGAGCCGGGATACTACACTTTTACATTTGTACCGGAAAACTCTCATGGTACAGGTACCCTAACCACCATTAATTCTTCGTGGATTGGACACGATGTGCCCGTTGCACCGGGAAATCCGGCATTCGTTATAGATAATTCGGTTTATAATGAATCGTGGACGGTAACAGCCTCTTGGACAGCGCCTACAGCCGGCTTGCACGGCGGGTACTTTTCATCGGCAAATTTAAAGTACGACGTTTACCGTATGCCCGGCAATGTTTTGGTATCGGAATCTCATACCGGCACTTCATTTTCGGAAACCATCACACAGCCGGGAAGCTATTATTACAAGATAACCGCCAAAAATCATGTGGGCAATGGCGAATCAGTGAATACACCTGAGCTGGACTTATGTTGGGACCTCAGCGTTCCATGGACGGAAACGTTTCCAACCTCTGCATTTCCGCCAACATGTTGGAAAAGATACGCACTGACAGGTAGCGTTAATTGGCTCATTAGCTCTTCCTTAAGCTTTTCTCCTCCATATTCAGCGGCTATTTGGAGCTATGCAACCGGAGCCAGGAATACATGGTTGGTTACGCCCGAAATCACTTTACCCAACACCGGAAGCTTTTCGTTAGAATTTCAATCCAGAGTAGATTTTGCTGCCTATTATGGAAGCAGCGAAGTATGGATCTCTACAGAAAGCAACGACCCTGCTTCAGGTACATTTGTGATGCTGAAGCAATTAGTTAGCGGTGTGGATTTTGGCACAACCGCCGACTGGCGCGCTATTTCCGTTTCATTAGAAGAATACTTGGGAACAAGCTTTTACATCGGATTCCGGTACCTTAATAATAGCTCCTCTGATTACCATGCCTGGTTTATTGATGATATTTCCATTAGAGACGTGCCGGCTATTGATGCGGCAGCTAAAAAACTTTTCGGATCACTTACTCCTATGGTTGGCGAGCCTTTTGTGTTTAAAGCAAATATTGAAAATGTAGGAAGCCTCCCTTTAACCAATTATACGGTTAAATTAGTTGATGCAAACAACAATGTATTGGCTACGAACAGCAACCCGCCCGTTATTGCGCCGGGTGAGACCGAATTTGTAAAAATGAACTGGTCGCCGGCAACCGCAGGAAACTTAACGCTATATGCAGTAGTAGAAGCGACCGGAGATCCAAACTCTTCAAACGACAAATCTCCGGCATTTCCGGTAGTTATACAGCCTGCCAATGAAATATTTGAGGGCAAAATCGGCAACGGAACCACTCTCGAATCGGCAGTGCCTTTTGGATTTGTAATGAGGTATAGCGCGGCACAAAGCCTCCACTTCGATCATGAAATAATTGGCAGAGGAGGATCCATTACGCAACTTCAATATTTCAATAGCTTTAGTGTTGCTGTTACACACCCTGCTCAAATATGGATGGCTAATACAACACAGACAAGTCTTACAGACTGGGTACCCGAATCGGATCTTACCCTTGTATTTGACGGAATGGTTACCTTTCCTGCAGGAGTGGCTACCGTAACCATAGTGCTCGATCAACCATTTAGTTACACCGGCGATAATTTGGTTATTATGTCAAAACCTGAGGGACAAATGACACCGATACCCGGCATGAAAATGTTTTATATAACAGAAACTCCTGAGTTTCAAGACAGAACTCTCTTTTATTTCAACAATGTTATGGACTTTAACTGGACACAACCGGGAGTATCGGTTAATTTTCATGCCAATACTGTATTGAAGATTGCTAATGAAACAATGGGGTCAATATCGGGTACTGTTACAAGCAACGGCACAACGCCTGTGGAAGGAGCTACCGTTGAAATTCTCGGCACTTCCTTTCAACGCACCACAGACGCAACCGGAGCGTACAGTTTCGAGTTCCTGGTACCCGGCGAATATCAGCTCAAAGCAAGCAAATTCGGATACCTTGAGGCAACAAGCGAAGTGGTAACCGTGGCAGGAAATGAAAATACAGTGGTTAATTTTGTTATCGCCCCTAACACAACCTGCACGGTAAGCGGTAAGATTACAGGCAACGATGCGCCCAACGGGTTGGCAAATGTAACAGTAACGCTTTCAGGTTACGACAATTACTCAACAACTACCGATAATTTGGGCAATTATTCAATTCCGAATGTTTTTGGAGGATATACCTACGCCATTAAGGCTATGTTGCAAGGCTACCAGCCTTATACTTCAACAATTGAGGTAACCGCCGGAGCTATTACCCATAATATATCGATGAATGAAATTGCCTATCCTGCGGTTGGCGTTACGGCTGAGGTCGTTGGAAATAACGCTGTAGTTACCTGGGGAGCGCCGGGCAACGGAAATTTAACAGCTTATAGATACGACAGCGGTACGAACAACGGGCATGTAGGATGGCCTAACGGTACCAGAAACAGCATAATAGGAGCCGCGCACAAAGATGTTAAAACAGAGTTGCACAATATGTCATGGTTATCTTCAGATTATTTTAACCAAACTGCATACGACTTGTGGGTGCTTGGATTAAACGCCGCAGGTCTCCCTGATAGAAACAACGTTATTTTTACTGTGCAAAATGTTACGAACACGCCCGGTCAATGGTGCTCGTTCGAATTTCCTGAGCCTCTGTATATTAGTAACGGATTTTTTATAGGAATAAGCCCCTCATTCGGCGGATACACATGTATGGGAATAGATGAACCCAATGACGAATATCCGTTCGTGCCGAATACCAGCTTGTTCAGCTTTGCACCGAATGAGCCTTGGGAATGTTTCTCCACAAATGGTTTCTTCCAAAATGCCATGATTCGCGCCGAAGGAATGTCGCTCGGAAAAGGTGTCCTGTTTGGCGAAAAAGGATTTATCAGCTATATGGTTTACAGGCTATTAGAAGGAGAACAATCGAATGAGGCATCTTGGGTGTTACTCGCACAAAACCTGACGGCAACCACTTATACCGATGCCGATTGGGGAGGCTTGAGCGGAGGCGAGTACCGTTACGCAGTAAAAGCAGCCTATACGGGCGGCCTGCTTTCCGCACCCAAATTTAGCAATATGCTGGGAAAAGATATGGAGGTTTCTTATACGGTTAACCTGAGCACCAACTCGGGCGACCCCGTAACAGGCGCATTAGTTACCTTGACCAATGTGAACGGAAACCCGAACCACGTTTATAAAGTGACTGCAACCGGCGGAACGGTTTCCTTCCCCGCAATTTGGAAAGGAACCTACAACATCTCTGTAGTCCTAGACGGATTCCATCCCTATACGACAAACAACATTGTAATTAATCAGTCAGGATTGTCGCATACCGCTCAGTTGGTAGAAATCATCATTAAGCCTTACATGTTAAAAATTGAAAAAAACGGCACTGACGGCGAAAGACTCTTCTTGTGGAATCTGAATTATACAACAACTTACATTTTAGATGATGGAAGCGGAGAGGACGGATTCGGCATGAATGCAGGCTTTAATGTGTCGTTGGGAAATAAATTTGTTGTTAGTGAAACCGGAGTGATTACAAGTGTTGATATTTACGGATTTCATAATTTTCTTACAGAGCTCTTTGGGCACAGAACGGTAACTTTAGATATTTACAATGAGCAACAACAATTGGTTTGGCAAAGTGCTCCGTTCCATCTCGCGAGCGATAACTGGGGAAATGTGCCGGTGGACAACATTCCTTATTCGGGAACCTTCTATGCTATGGTGCACTGGTATGAAACAGGCACTGAGCCTACAAACTTTTTGGGTGCGGATTATGACGGGCCTAATGCTTTCAATAACTACGACATGGCACTTTACGAGGGAAATTGGGATATTGCACACATTGCATTTCAAGATGCTCCATTTGTGTGTATGATCAGGGTTAACGCAGAGGTTGGAGGACCCGGAAAATCTGTTACTTATGATAATAATAAACTCGCAAAAACCACCGGTGTTATAAGCAAAGACTTTGCAAAAGCAGTTACCCGCATGGAAAATCCCGTAAGTGTTGACACAAAAGCTAAATATGAAGTCCACAAGTCAACCGTAGGCGGCTCGAGAGCCAAGCTCGGCTACACGGTTTATTTGAACGGCGTGGAAAAAGCCACAAACCTTTCCGAAACCGAGTTCCTGTTTACAGGCTTAGCCAAAGGAGCTTATAAAGCCGGAGTAAAATCGGTATATACCTCAGGCGCATCTGAAATTGTAACTATTGATTTTGAGGTAGATGAGAACAGCATTGCGACAAACACTTTAGAAAACGTAGTGCTTTTCCCCAACCCGTTTACAAACGAGATCCACATCAGCCACCCCGAGCTTGTTAAAAACGTTAAAATAACGGATATCGTTGGCAAACAAATAACAACTACTGCTTTCAACGGCAAAACGATCTCCTGCAGCACCCTTAGTAGCGGTGGAATATATTTTGTTGAACTTGAAAGTTTATTCGGTGAAAAAATGATCTATAAGATGGTGAAAGAATAGATTTGGTTTAGATTGTAGAGATGCGGCAACCACGTCTCTGCCGCAGGGCGCCCTGAATTTTCGGGGCGTTTTGTGTTATTTGGGGTTGCATTTCAAAGAATCACAAATTAAATAGGTTAGATTTGTTCGGAATTTTGTGTTTACAAATAAGTTGTATTTTCGCGGCTAACATATAACTATATGATTAGCGAACACTTTATAACAAACAGCGGCGAAAAATCATTGTCAAAAATCCTGAAAGGGATTCTACCAAAATCCAATGCGCTCGATTTTTTGGTTGGGTATTTCTATTTTTCCGGTATTCAAGAAATAAAAGAGCATATTGCCGATAAAAAACTCCGAATTCTTGTTGGAATGGAAATGGAGAAAGATTTGCAAAATGCAACCGCCGACTTGGACTTCCAAATCAAAAAACAACAATCTTCTATACAGAAAATACGTGAGGACTATTTACAGGATTTTTCATTCTTTTTCAACCATTCAGATTTCTTTGAAGACAAAGAGCAGCAAGAGTTTTTTAAAATGTATTTCAATAAAATAAAAGAGGGTACGCTCGAAATACGCAAAACAAAAGAGCCTTGCCATGCTAAGATGTACATTTTTTCGTATAGCGATGAACATTCGGAAAATGGAGAAAACTTGGGAAATGTGATTACCGGTTCGAGTAATTTAACTTACAATGGATTACGTGGGCAAAATGAAATAAATGTACGTTTTAAAAACAATCCGGAATACAAAGATGCCTGTCAAATCTTTGAATCCTTATGGAATACCGCTACAATTATTGCGAACAAAGAACATATTAAAGAATTTGAAGAAGGGGTAATTAAAAAAATATGGTATGAGAAATTGCCGGCGCCGTATCTAATGTATTTGAGGTGTTTATATGAATATTTTTATATTGATTCATCAAAACACATCTATACGCCGCATGAAATTACCAATGGAAAATTCTTTAATTTAAAATATCAAGAAGATGCAATTCATCAGGCAATTACTACTATTGAAGCCCACAATGGTGTAATTGTTGCAGATGTTGTTGGATTGGGAAAAAGTATTATTGGCTCGGCAGTTGCCCACAATTTAGGCATGAAAACGATTGTGATAGCTCCTCCCCATCTCGTTCCGCAGTGGGAAGATTACAGCGATGAATTTAGTTTGAAAGCAAAAGTTTTTAGTCGCGGCGTGATTGAAAAAGCATTGGATTATTTTCGAGAAAAATCAGAACAAAATTATAAATGGTTGATTATTATTGATGAAGCGCATAATTATCGTAATGAATATATTCAAGATTATGGAATGTTGCATGAACTTTGTCAGGGCAATAAAGTAATGCTGCTCACGGCAACCCCATTCAACAATCAACCTTCCGACATTTATTCCATGCTTAAATTGTTTCAAATACCCACCAAATCAACATTGAATACGGTTAATAATCTTGGAGTTGTGTTTCGCGAATTGATAGGAAAGTACAAAACATTGAAAAAACAACAAAAAGAGAAGAAAATATCGGGCGCAGAGTTACAACAGGAGGTTGATTTCATTGCCAAACGTATTCGCACTATTATTCAACCCTTGGTTATTAGACGCTCACGCCTTGATTTGGAAGCCATTACGGATTACAAAAAAGATTTGAAAAAACAGAACATCGAATTTCCAGTTGTAGAGCCTCCCGATTTGTTAGATTATGCGTTAGATGACCTTAGTGATTTGTATAGTACTACGTTACAGCGTATTTCGCCGAAAGAAGCGGATAATTCAGTTGATTTTGATAATGAAAAAGAAACTGCAAACGAACAACTTCCCGAAAAATCGTTTAAAGCTGCTCGCTACCAACCTGTTAGTCATGTAAAAGATGAGTTTGTAAACAATGTTCGAAAAGATATTGAAGATGCCGGTTTTGATTACGATTTATTTAGAGGAACGCAGCGCAACTTGGCTGCATTTATGCGCACTTTGTTGGTGCGCCGTTTTGAAAGCTCACAAAAAGCGTTTCAAATTTCTCTCACAAACATGCTCTCTCATTGTGAAAACATAAAAAGATGGATAGAAATTCGTCGTGCAATTCCTATCTACAAAAAAGGATTCCTGCCCGATATTAAAGAACTATACCTGGAATGTAATGATACGCTGTTTCCGGAAGAAGAGTTGGAATATGCGGTTGAACGGCTACAAAGCAAAGGGATGTTTGAACTAAAAACAGAATATCTTAAAGGTGATTTTTTTAAAGAATTAGATGATGATATTGAAATTCTAAAAACACTTAAAGATGAATGGGAACATGTTAAGAAAGACCCCAAAACAACAGAATTTATTGAAATTTTGAAAAATCAAATCCAAAAAGATCCAAACCGTAAAATAGTTGTTTTCAGTCAATTTGCCGATACTGTAGATCATTTGGGAGAAAAACTTGCAGAAGCCAAACTTCCCATTTTTGCCTATACTTCCAAAAAAGCAAACGAAGCCAACAAAAATATAATTCGGGAAAATTTCGATGCCGGTATCAATCCTAAAAAACAAAAGGATGATTACCAAATTCTTATTGCAACAGATGCTATATCAGAAGGTTATAACTTACATCGCGCCGGTACGATTTTTAATTACGACATCCCTTACAATCCCACAAGAGTAATACAGCGCATTGGTCGTATTAACCGTATCAATAAAAAAATGTTCGATAAATTGTTCATCTATAACTATTTTCCCACAGAAATTGGAGAAGCGGAAACACGAATCAAAGAAATATCTACGCTGAAAATGGCTATGATTCACGCAATTATGGGCGAAGATACCAAAGTATTAACCAAAGATGAAGAATTGAAAAGTTTCTTTGCAGACCAATATAAAAAATTGATAGAGAACGATGAGCAAATCTCTTGGGATACGGAATTTCGATTGGATTATAACTCGCTTATCGGTTCCGATGATATGAAAGAGGCATTGAATATTCATCATCGTTCAAAAATTAGAAGACGTACCTCTTTGTCGGAAGAAGGAGTGCTTGTGGTGGCAAAAAAGAAAAACGATTTAATTTTTCTTATGGCAGAACACGGTAAAGAGCCGCAAGAGATTGGCGCTGAAAAAGGGCTTCATCTATTAAAAACAGATAAAGAAGAAAAACCGCTACCGGTTACAGATAGATTTGAAATTACTTATAAATCAGCAAAAAAACTATTATTTGAAGGGATAAATGACACAGAGGTTGATAGTGTCAAACGTGATGCTTCCTCAAAAGTTGGAGATATGATTAAACAAAAATCTTGTCCTGCCGATTATCTCGAAGATTTGAAAACGGCTGTGGAATACGATGCCCTTTCCGGTTATGCCCTGCGACTCATTAACAGGCTTAAACCAAAAGAATATAGCACGTTACCTGAAAAAATCTGCAACAATTATATCCGAAAAATGTTACACACTTATGATACGATTAACAACGATACCAAAACACTAATTCTATCGGAAGAAATTGAAAGCGGAGTAGTTATTGCAGAAACAGGAAGATTATTTTGATACGATATATACAATTAGACAATGGATACAAACACTACCTTTAATTCTTACAAACAAATTATATTTTTGCACTTCAATTTTATATAGTATGGAAAAAAGTATTGAACAAAACGGCAAGCAATATGATTGTTTGATTGAACAAATAGGCGATTTGTTGTTTCATGGGCGCAGGCAAGTTGCTTATACTGTGAATAATGTTATGGTACATACTTATTGGCAAATAGGAAAATATATTGTTGAGTATGAACAAGGTGGCTCTGAAAAATCTGAATATGGATCAAAATTATTAGACAGGCTTTCAACAGACCTTACAATGCTGTATGGCAAAGGATTTAGTCGTTCTAATCTTGTGTATATAAGAAAATTATATATATATTTTCAAATTGGTGAAACAGTGTCTCACCAATTGAGTAACAATTCTGTTCAAATTAGTGGGACGGTGTCTCACCAATTGAAAAGCAAGTCGGTACTCTCTGAAAAATTAAATTGGGGACATTATTTTGAAATCCTGAAAGCCGACAACGAATTGGAAATTACATTTTATACAAAACAGTGTGAAAAAGAAAACTGGAGTGTTCGTGAATTGAAACGCCAAATGAAAAGTATGCTTTTTCACCGTTTGGCATTAAG
>WQWP01000088.1 GCA_009787485.1 Lentimicrobiaceae bacterium
GGTATAATCTTGATTATAACAAGAATAAAGAAGTGCAACGACACACCGCAGGTGTGTAATGTGAATAACCCCGTGCAAGCCGTAGGCGTAGCTCGGGGTAAGGAAAAACACGCCCACTACCTGCAACCCCGTAGGGGTTGAACTTCAGTTGCTTAGAATAGTTGCGCACCTACGGCGCGCAGATTTACACAGCGCCATTCTGTTACCCCGAGCTACGCCTTCGGCTTGCACGGGGTTATTCACATTAAACGCCTTCGGCGTTTGCCACTTTGAACATGCAAAATATCTTATCAGAATAGATAAAAGAAGATACTAACGAAGCTCCCAATTTTTATCCGCCTGTGTGTAATTAGCAGAATTTTATGTTTATTTGCCAAAATTATTAAATCAAATAATATTATGAACCATACCCTATTTTCTTGCAAATTCAAAATACTGATTCTTTTTAGCTTGCTTGCTTGCCTGTGCACATTTTCTTACGGGCAATCTTCTGTAGAAGTAATAAAAATTGATACGCTACCCGCCCCAAAAATAGCGCCGCCACAAACGCTGCCAAAATTCAGAATCGGTGCGCAAATCGGATATGATTTTTTTGTTTCCAAATATTTGGCTATCGGATTGCAACTATCCATGACATTAGGCGCATTAAATTCCATGAATGTTACCGTTGATAATGTTACGGAAAAGCAAACTTTAGCACAACGTGAAACTTTAAATCATATAGCGATCTCGCTCGGGTTCAGATTTTACAAATAAAGGAAGAAATGCACTATTTTAAACACGAAACCGCAATCATTGACGAAGGCAGCCTCATTGGCGCCGGAACAAAAATTTGGCATTTTTCGCATATCATGCCGCATTGTAAAATTGGAGAAAACTGCAACTTGGGGCAAAATGTCGTCATTGCTCCGGAAGTGGCGCTGGGAAACAATGTAAAAGTGCAGAATAATGTCTCCATTTACACCGGTGTAACTTGCGATGATGATGTTTTTTTAGGTCCTTCCATGGTATTTACCAATGTGATAAACCCGCGTTCTGCCATTAGCAGAAAAGACCAATATGCCAAAACCCACGTAGGCAAAGGCGCCACCATTGGTGCAAATGCCACGATTGTTTGTGGGCACAATATCGGAAAATACGCTTTTATTGGCGCCGGAGCAGTGGTTACCAAAGAGGTTCCCGATTACGCCTTAGTAGTAGGAAACCCCGCACGGCAAACAGGCTGGGTAAGCGAATACGGCCACCGTTTGCATTTTAATGACGACGGTATCGCTATTTGTCCTGAATCAAATCAAAGGTATAAACTTATTCAGCTAGAAAATGCTCCCTCAACACTCTTCCGGCTTGCGGATCTACCGTAGCCACCATATCAATTTTTTCTCTCAATTTGCCGGCAATATTCTGCTCTAAAGTGAGGTCATTAACCAATACAGCGAAATCGCCTAATTGACCCAATTGAAGAAATTTATCAAACATTTGGCGTTGCGCCTCCGGCAATCTTTTAAAATGAAAATCAATTTCGGAAGCTATTTGAGCTGCCAATGAGGTTACAGATTTAGTTACATTTAATTGTTCAAATTTATCTTCGAGCAATAAGAGTTGTTCCTCCGACAGTTGATTCATTAAATAGGTTATATATTGATACATGTTCTCAATATTTTCCCCTTGAATGGCCAACGTGTGCGCATCGCCTTTTTCAAACCAATCGAATGTTTCTTTCAATTCATCCAACATTCTACTTGCTATATTCATTCCTTTTTCCGTAGCTGTAGGCGTACCCAACCTCAGTAGAGCGCCCACCTGCATGATGGTGTAAGGAATTGCCGGATTTCCTACAAAAATGTACGGTATAATATCCGGATTAAAAATTTCAATGAGTTTATCGTGAATGAGTTCTGCTTTTTCAATATTTCCTTCAGCGGCTAATTGATTGGCTGTACGCAAATAAATAGCTTTAACCGTGCCAAACATGCGTGCGGTTTCTTCCGGATGATATACGCGTGGATCGTTCAATCCACCCCAAAGATAAGGATACACCGGTTTTTGCGTTCTATCGGGATTATTCTCCAAATCTACACGCGCATGATTGGGAAAATCATACAACAATTTATCCGGCAGTGTAGTAACATTCACCCTACCAATATCCATGGGGCTTCTGCCGCCTCTCGATTTAATAGGCACCAAACGATACGCCATGCCATCTACTTGGAAATATTCTTCTAAACTAAAATAAGCTTCCGGGCCGGAAGTCATTGAGAAATAGATAGGTCTATCCCAATTAAAATGGGCTAAAATATCCATCAATATCATATTGCTTTTCATGATCCAATTTCCTTCTGATTTTATGGGTCTTCTGTTCCAGGTTATTCTATCTACAATTAAATGCGCATCTTCAGGGCGAACGGTACCGTTTGCCAATACTTTTTCTCTATCAACAGGAATCGAGAAGCTTGACGGAATGCGCGCACCGGAGCCTGTACCTGCGCTCATATATCTTTGACTTTCTCCTAAGAAAATAAGTACTCTCTTATTATCAAATCTTGGGTCTTTAATATAGTCTATCACGCCTTTAAGATCTACAAATTGGCTTCCCGCATCGTCAAACAGAAGTTGGTCGCGCGTTCCATCCCGATATTGTTCCCAAACCATTGAAATAGGAAGCGGATCGGAATTGTAAGCTTTGCGTTTCATCTGGTCTATGTACCAGGCGCCATTCAAGAGGCTTAAATTACAAACGCGCACATCGGTGCGGTAGCCTTCCACCTCCTGGGCGTACCACAAGGGGAAGGTTTCATTATCGCCCATCGTAAAGAAAATGGCGTTAGGCTCGCAAGTGTCTAAGTAGTTCTTAGCAAAAGCCAAAGCGGTATAGCGGAAAGAGCGGTCGTGGTCGTCCCAGTTTTCTTTTGCCATGATGCCGGGTACTAATCCCACGCAAATCAAGGTAATGATCACAGCGCTCGCCAATTGTCCTTTTTGGTTTTTCCATTTTTCGAGCATGGCAATTAAGGCAAACACTCCGAACCCAACCCAAATGCAGAACGCATAGAAAGAAGCGGCATAAGCGTAATCTCGCTCACGCGGCTGGAAGGAAGCATTATTCAAGTAAAATGCAATTGCCCAGCCGGTCATTAAAAACAACATAAATACGACAAACGAATTTTTCAAATCTTTTCTGGAGTAATAAACCAATCCTATAATCCCTAAAATAAGTGGCAAGAAGAAGTAAGTGTTATTTCCTTTACGTTGCATGGTAATTGGCAGCTCATTCTGTTTCCCCAAGCGCTTGTTGTCGAGGAACGGAACGCCGGATATCCAATTTCCGTTGTAAAGATCGCCCAAACCTTGAATTTCATTTTGTCTGCCCACAAAATTCCACATAAAATAACGCCAATACATATAGTTAAGTTGGAAAGAATGTAAAAACGCCTTGTTCTGCTCCATCGTGGGCAATTTGCCACCTTCCAAATGTTTAAGATTATCCCTGTCGGAGATGCTGCCCGTGTTATACACATTATTCCTCATCCAATACATATAGGTGTCTTTCTTCGCCGGATCCCACATTCTTGGGATAAACATCAGATCCTGAGTGTCATAATTAGGCATCGCTTGCTTTCTGTCATCTGCAATTACATATTTGCCGGCTTTATCATCGCGAACATAAACGGGCGTACCATCTTTATAAGGTTGGCGCCTGTCGTGGCGCGTATTGTATGATTTTCCGTAAAGGAACGGCGTAGCGCCATATTGCTCTCTATTCAAATAAGATAACAAAGAAACTGCGTCTTCGGGGCTATTCTCATCAATCGTAGGATTTGCATTAGAACGAATCACGAGGGTTACAAAAGTTGAATATCCTATAAGCAAGAAGAACAGCGAATAAGCACAAATTTTAAGTAGCGCTTTTTTCTTTTTATAACTGTAATAAAGCGCATAACCGATAGCGCCTAAAATAAGCATGAAATAGATGATCGTTCCTGCATTGAAAGGCAATCCGAGGGAGTTTTTAGAGAAGATTTCAAATTTTCCTGCCCAGCTTACAATTCCGGGAATAATGCCCCACAAGATAATACCTACCACTGCCATTGACGCAACGAGTGAACCCAAAACGCCCCATTCGGCTTTGGAACGGATGGCGCCATTTTTGAATGAAATATAGATAAGCGGCGCTACTATCAATAGCCAAATAGCTAACATCCAAATCATACTGTATAAAATGGACATGCCGAAAGCGATAAATGTGAGGGCTAAAAGCACGCCTTTGTAAGAGGCTTTTTTCGATAATTTATAATAAATAATTAACCCCATGGCGGGTATTGTAAGCAAGTTCAATAAGTGAACGCCGATAGAAAGCCCTATTAAATAGAAGATGAGCACGATCCAACGTGCAGGATTGGTGTTGGGTTTTGGATTGTCGTATTCTTCATCCCATTTTAAGATGCACCAAAAAACGAGCGCCGTAAAGAATGACGACATGGCATACACTTCGCCTTCCACTGCCGAAAACCAATAAGTGTCAGTAAACGTATAAGTTAATGCGCCTACTATACCTGCTGCAAAAATAGCTACCGTTCTCAAAGTGGTGAAACCGCCCAAATTGGCTACTAACTTTTTCCCAAGCAAGGTAATCGTCCAAAACAGGAACATAATGCCGAACCCGCTGAAGAGGGCAGACATGATATTCACCCAATATCCAACCATTGCGGGGTCATTTCCGGCAAACTGGCTAAACACCGCTCCGATAATTTGAAAGGTGGGTGCGCCCGGTGGGTGCCCTACCAGCATTTTGTGAGCCGTAGCAATGTACTCGCCACAATCCCACCACGATTGTGTGGGCTCAACAGTTAAAATATACACGGCACACGCAATAATTCCAATTAACCAGCCAAGGCTATTGTTGATGATTCGATAGGTTTTATTCATATAATTTAAAGATTTAAAGATTCAATTTTGCACTAAATATAATAATATCGTATTTTTATTAAAATTGTTGTGTTTTTTGTAAAAAAACGTAGGGATAAGGCACGCCTTATCCCTACAATTGTTTGCTTACACGAAACTCATCATCGCATTAGAATCTAAAATGCGAGAACGCTTTATTCGCTTCTGCCATCCTGTGAATATCCTCTTTACGTTTAAACGCAGCGCCTTCTTCTTTGTAAGCTGCCATGATTTCAGCGGCAAGTTTTGCGGCCATCGTTTTTTCATGACGTTTGCGAGAAAACAGGATCATGTTTTTAATGCCTAAAGATTCTTTTCTTTCGGGGCGAAGCTCGGTAGGAATCTGGAAAGTAGCGCCTCCAATTCTTCTACTCTTTACTTCCAAAGCAGGTGTAATGTTTGCCAACGCTTTTTTCCACACATCAATAGGATTCTCTTTTAATTTAGTTTCAATGATCCCCATTGCTTCATAAAAGATTTCGAATGCGATTGATTTTTTACCCTCCAGCATCAGATTGTTTACAAATTTTGTAACCAATACATCATTAAATTTGGGGTCGGGAAGGGTAATCCGTTTTTTTGGTTTTGATTTTCTCATTTGGTTTCTTCAATATTTATAAGGTTAATATTTACTCTTAGTCTCACCCAAATCTCGGGGGCTAAGCAACTATTTTTTAGTGGTTAGTGGTTAGTGATTAGTGGTTAATTTGGGTTTAATCATTAACCACTAATCACTAACCACTATTTTATGCTTTTTTCTTTGGGCGTTTCGTTCCGTACTTGCTTCTTCCTTGTAAGCGACCGTTCACGCCGGCAGAGTCTAATGCGCCGCGCACAATGTGGTAACGTACGCCCGGAAGGTCTTTCACACGACCGCCTCTTACCAACACAATGCTGTGCTCTTGCAAGTTATGACCTTCGCCTGGGATGTAAGCGTTTACTTCTTTCCCGTTAGTCATACGAACTCTCGCTACTTTACGCATGGCTGAGTTTGGTTTTTTTGGAGTGGTGGTATATACTCTCAAACAAACCCCGCGCCGTTGCGGGCATGCGTCTAACGCTCTCGATTTACTTTTAGAGGTTAACTGTTTTCTTCCTTTTCTAACTAATTGTTGAATTGTTGGCATTCTGTTATTTTTTTAATCTTTATTAATTTACAATATAAAAAGCCCTCTTTTTTTGAGGGGTGCAAAAATATAAAAATTTCATTATGGAAATTAAGGGGACGTTTTTTTGTTTTTTGAGCATACAGGGCTAGTATGTATAGACTTGAATTATTCATCAAATGCCAAACTTTGCCCATATTCTATCGGGGACTCAAATAGCAAATATTCAGTCAATTGTTTTTTGTCTTTAAATCCTTGTATTTTCTGTTTGTAATCATTAAAAACTCTAATATTTTCAATTTCTCGTTTTCGTTGTTTGCTTATTTCAAGAAATTCAACCTCCTGATCGATTCCTAAAAAGTTACGATTAAGCAAATTCGCGGCAATTCCTGTTGTACTACTACAAACAATCAATCAAAGATTTGAATATCATGGCTAAATCTTTTTTAGCGCTGAAAAAATGTGGATATAGTGATTAAGAAAAAGTTTTGACGCAATCTACATAATAACAAAACCATTATTTTTCTCAGCTCCCTTAGTAGCCAATGCAATGCCTCCCTCTCTCCGCCCTTATTCCATTATTTTTTCAAAAAAACAACATCACACCTTGACAAACGGTGCTTCAGGGTGTATATTTGCCGACCATCTAATTAATCTCAAATAACTATGGAAGTACTTTATAACAACCTTTATACACATTTTGTTTTTACAACAAAAGACCGGTTATTAACCATTGAAGAAAAACATCGTGACAGAATTGAAAAATACATTACAGGTATTGTAAATAACCACGGGTGCAAAATGTATACTATATATGCCAATCCGGAACTCCTCAATCCACTTGTTGTCCATAAATAACTTTTTTAATGCGTCATTTGAACATAAACCTGCAAAAATAACGCGATTTTTGATTGTGGTAAATATTGATTTTTCCATAATATCGTCAAATTGTTTTCTTCGCGATTCGTCAGCAATTATGAAAAAACGAGCGATTTTTATCTTGCATTTTCGGGCAAATGATTTTTTTATTCTTTTGCAACTTAAAAAAAATGCGCTACTACAGCCGGAACATACAGCAACTAAAAATAATACCAATAAAATTATGTTTTTTAAAATCGAAAACCTACACGTTTCCATAAAAGGAAGAGAGATCCTGAAAGGTCTCAATCTGGAAGTAAAAAGAGGAGAAGTGCACGCCATTATGGGACCCAACGGAACAGGAAAGAGCACTTTAGCCGGTGTCATTGCCGGTAAGGAAATATTGGAAGTTACGCAGGGGTCAATCATTTATAAAGATAGAGACCTCTTCGATTTGACGATTGAAGAGCGTGCACGGGAAGGTATTTTTATCGGATTTCAATATCCTGTAGAGATTCCGGGGGTGAGCATCAGCAATTTTATGCGCACGGCGCTGAACGAAATTCGCCAATATCGCGGAGATACTCCTCTAAATGCCATGCAATTTATGAAGTTGATGGAAGAAAAGAAAAAGATCGTAGAACTCACTCAAAAACTGAGCGAACGTAGTGTAAATGAGGGATTTTCGGGAGGCGAAAAAAAACGCAACGAAATATTTCAAATGGCAGTGCTCGAGCCGGAGTTAGCTATTTTAGATGAAACAGATTCAGGATTGGATATTGATGCCTTGCGCATTGTAGCAAACGGCGTTAACCAATTAAGAACCAAAGATAATGCTACTATCGTCATTACGCACTATCAACGCCTTTTAGATTATATCGTTCCCGATGTTGTACATGTACTCTTTGACGGAAAATTAGTAAAATCGGGGCCCAAAGAGCTGGCATTGGAGCTTGAAGAAAAAGGATACGACTGGATTAAAAAAGAGTACGAAAATGGTATCTAACGCAACTACTTTCCGGTGCAAAATTAAAAATCTTGATACGCTACTAAGGGTTTTAATTGATGGAAAAAGCGCTAATCTTGAGCATAATGAAATAGATTGCGAAGGAGTAAAAATTTCTTCTATCGAAAATCAAAGCGGAATATTAATTCATGTAGCTGAAAATGTGGCGGTAAACAAGCCCATTCAAATTGTATCTGCCATTCAAACCGATAAACCTTTAAAGCTAAATCAGCATTTTAAGATTATTTTAGAGAAAAACGCATCGCTCACCTTGTTGCATTGCGATGATTCATTACAGAAGGAACAATCTGATATTCACAATCATGTAGAAATTTCATTAGCAGAAAACGCGCATTTGAACTATTATAAAATGGAAAACAAAGCGGCAGCTTCAGTTTTAACCAATCAAATTTTGGTGCATCAAAAAGCATTTTCTCAATTTTATTCTAATGTCATTACTTTTAATGCAGGAAAAGTGAATAACTTGTTGCATGTTCATCTCAATGAATCTTTTGCAGATGCGCAACTCAACGGTTTGTATTTGGTGGACAAACAGCAGGCCATTTGCAACGAGGTAAAAGTGTGGCATCATGCGCCCAACTGCACAAGCCGCCAACTTTACAAAGGCATTGTGGATGATGAGGCGCGCACCACTTTCAACGGGCATATCATTGTGCAACAAGACGCCCAGCGCACAGCCGCTTTTCAAATAAACAAAAACATTGCATTAACCGATGAAGCGCATATTCGCACCCAACCCTTCTTAGAAATTTACGCCGATGATGTGAAGTGCAGCCACGGCGCTACGGTAGGTCAATTAGATGAAAATGCGTTGTTCTATTTACGTTCTCGCGGCATCTGCCAAAAAAATGCACGCATGTTGTTAATGTTTGCTTTTGCTAACGAGGTTGCACAAACGGTAAAAATTCAGGCGCTTAGCGAACGGTTGTCGCAAATGATTCAGCAACGGTTGAAGGGGGAACTTCACATTTGCTCGCAGTGTGCGTTGCATTGTGAGCAAAAGCCTTGAACCATGATGACAAAATTGGTAAAATGAAAATTTAGATAGATAGACAGAGAGGTTGATTTTTTCAATAATGATTGTTGTTTAAACTATTTTAATAATTTTGCAGCAATGTTTAAACTTTTTTTCAAAAAGTATTAATGGGCTCCTTGCTTTTTGAAAAACTAAAATGTCAAAAACTAA
>WQWP01000089.1 GCA_009787485.1 Lentimicrobiaceae bacterium
AACAAGTTATGACTGAAGAAATTATTATAGCAGGTTTTGGCGGACAAGGCGTTCTTTCTATGGGAAAGATTTTGGCTTACTCAGGTATTATGCAAAACAAAGAAGTAAGTTGGATGCCTTCTTATGGTCCGGAAATGCGCGGCGGCACCTCCAACGTTACCGTTATCATTAGCGATGAGCGCATTAGCTCTCCTTGTTTAAATCAATTTGACACGGCGATTATCCTCAATCAACCCTCCATGGATAAGTTTGAGAAAACGGTGAAACCGGGTGGGTTGCTTATTTATGATCCGAATGGAATTACTTCGCATCCCACACGCAAAGACATCAACATTTACCAAGTGGCAGCCACCGACAAAGCATCGGAAATTGGCATTTCAAAATTATTTAACATGATTATACTGGGTGGATTTTTGAAGATTAAGCCTTTGGTAACGGACGACTTTTTGAAAAAAGGATTGGAAAAATCATTACCGGCACGTCACCACGATTTAATACCGGAAAATATTAAGGCGGTGGAAGTTGGAAAGGAGATATTGACACCATATCATATATTATAATGTAGAGGCGTTGCGCGCAACGCCTCTACCGGTTTTTATTGTGTATGCGCCAAACTGTTGATTTTCTTGTAATCGGATCCGGCATCGCCGGCCTAAGTTTCGCCCTAAAAGCCGCAAATTTCGGAAAGGTATGTGTCGTTACCAAATCAAATATTGACAATACGGCAACTAAATACGCTCAGGGAGGCATCGCAGCAGTTTTGTACCATCCCGATACTTACGAAAAACACATTCGAGATACTATCATGGCGGGAGATGAACTCTCTGACAGCACAATTGTTGAGCTAACTATAAGAGAATCAACAAATCGTGTCATGGAATTGATAGAGTGGGGGGTAAACTTCGATAAAACCAAGTCGGGAAAATTTGCTTTGGCTAAAGAAGGTGGACATTCGGAATATCGTGTGTTATACCACAAAGATATAACCGGCAAAGAGATTGAGCAAAAGTTGATTGCAGCCGCGCGTCAAAACGAGAACATCGAAATTTTGGAAGATCATTTAGTTATTGAGGTTATCACGCAACACCATTTGGGCATTGAGGTAAGTAGAAGAACTTCCGATTTAACTTGCTACGGAGCATACATTTACGATCCGCATAAAAAGAAAGTGCGTACGCTGCTATCAAAAATAACGATGATGGCAACCGGAGGAATCGGAACGGTGTATGGCAATACTACGAATCCGTTGGTATGCACGGGAGATGGCATTGCTATGGTGTATCGCGCAAAAGGGCAGGTGAGAGGTATGGAGTTTGTACAGTTTCATCCCACATCCTTGTTTAATCCTAAAGAATCCCCATCCTTCCTGATTACGGAAGCGTTGCGTGGCGCAGGCGCAGTTTTGAAAGATGAAACCGGCAATGAGTTTATGTACAAATATGACCCACGCGGTTCGCTTGCTCCCAGAGATATTACGGCTCGTGCCATTGACAACGAAATGAAAATGAGCGGGAAAGAGCATGTTTGGTTAGATGCTACCAAAATTAAGAAAAACGAAATTTTTGACCATTTTCCCAACATTTACGCCAAATGCCTAAGCATTGGCATTGATATTACCAAAGATATGATTCCGGTGGTTCCGGCAGCCCATTATTCTTGCGGCGGCATTATCACCAATGACTGGGGGGAAACGACCATTCACAATCTTTACGCTTCGGGAGAGTGTGCATCTACCGGCTTGCACGGCGCAAACCGCTTGGCATCCAACTCTCTGTTAGAAGCATTGGTCTTTTCACACCGCGCATGTTTAAGAGCCGTAGAAAAATTTAAAAATATTCACTTTTGCCATGAAGTTCCCGAATGGGATTCCTCAGGCACTGTGCTCAATGAAGAGATGATTTTGATTACCCAATCCAAGAAAGAACTGCAAGAAATTATGTCGAATTATGTAGGTATCGTGCGCTCTAATCTTCGTTTGCAAAGAGCATTAGATCGCTTGTTTTTATTGTATAAAGAGACCGAAGACCTATACAAAAAATCTATTCTTATTCCTGAAATTTGCGAGCTGCGCAACATGATTAATGTGGGGTATCTGATAATTCACAATGCAATGGATAGAAAAGAGAGCAGGGGGTTGCACTATTCGTTAGATTATCCGGAACATAGAGATGTGCAGCAGATAGAGGGAGATAGGCTTTAGATTGAATATGGAATAATGAATAATGATTAGTGATAATATCTTAAATCTTTAAATTTTAAATCTTTAAATTATGCCTTCTTCTCTTTCTTATATTCCTTTTTCTCCGCCACGTATTGACGATAAAATCATTGCTGAAGTTACAGCTACATTACAATCGAGGTGGATTACCACAGGTCCTCGCGTTAAAGAATTTGAAAAACGAATTGCACAATACGTTGGAATAGAGAAAGTAGTGTGCGTAAATTCTGCCTCCGCAGGATTGGAATTAATGCTGCGCTGGTTTGGCGTGCAAGAAGGCGACGAAGTAATTGTGCCGGCATACACTTATTGTGCTACGGCAAATGTGGTGGTACATTGCGGCGCAAAACCCGTAATGGTTGATGTAAACGCTGATGATTTTAATATCAATATTCAAAACATTGAAAAAGCAATCACAGAAAAAACGAAAGTAATTATTCCGGTGGATTTTGCCGGACTTCCATGTGATTATGATGAATTAAATCAGTTAGTATATAATGAAAAAATTAGATGTAAGTTTACGCCACGTACTTTAGAACAGGAAACGTTAGGGCGTATTCTAATTCTCTCTGATTCAGCGCATTCTATCGGTGCGATTTACAACTATAAACACACAGGCGCTTTAACAGATGTGTCTGTTTTTTCATTTCATGCCGTAAAAAATCTCACCTCTGCCGAAGGAGGCGCCATCTGTTTGAATTTACCCACACCATTTAATCTCGAAGAAATCTATAAACAATTACGTACAAAATCATTACACGGGCAAACGAAAGACGCCTTATCCAAAACACAAATCGGAAATTGGCGCTACGACGTTTGCGAAGCCGGATATAAATGCAATATGACGGATATTCTTGCTGCGATTGGTTTGGTAGAATTAGAACGTTACGAAAACGACATGTTGGTAAAACGAAAGCACATTTTTGATAAATATACGGAGGCTTTTTCTAAAGATGAGCGTTTTGAAGTTCCTGTTTATGAAACCGATACAAAACAATCTTCTTATCATGTTTATCCATTACGTATAAAAAACATTACCGAAAAAGAGCGCGATGTAATCATTCAACAAGTTGCTATGCAAAACATTTCTCTGAATGTGCATTTTATTCCGCTTCCCATGTTGAGTTTTTATAAAAACAATGGATATGATATTCAGGACTTTCCGGTAGCTTACGATAATTACGCACGGGAGATTAGTTTACCGGTGTATTATGATTTGACGGATGAGCAGGTGGAAAGAGTGATCGAAGCAATTTATAATTTTGTATAATTTTGCGCTCATTTTTAAGCAACATTACCATGAATAATTTATTCTCAATCAATCGCGAAAAACTATTTCGCCTCTTAGAAGGAAACGAGCCTTCCGTTGAAGAATTGAACACCATTTTAAACAAAGCGCAACAGCTTCATGGGCTTGATTTAGAGGAAGTAGCCATACTGCTTCGTGTACAAGATCCGGATAAAATCAAGCAAATTATGGAGGTCGCCAAATACGTAAAAGAGGAGATTTACGGAAAACGCCTGGTGCTTTTCGCTCCGTTATATACCGGAAATGCGTGCGTAAACAACTGTGTGTATTGCGCTTTCCGTCGTGCCAACAAACATTTGGTACGCAAAATATTGAATATGGATGAAATAGAACAGGAAGCGCGGATATTGATAAAAGACGGACACAAGCGCATTTTGCTCATTTGCGGCGAAACCCCAAAAAACGACATTAACTATGTGTGTGAAGCTATTAGAAGAGTATATTCCATACATGTTGGTAAAGATAACATCCGAAGAATTAATGTGGAATTGGCGCCCATGACGGTAGAAGAATTTCGACAGTTAGCCAAAGAAAAAATCGGCACTTATGTCTGTTTTCAAGAGACTTACGATCCTATTTTATATAAAGAATATCATCCGGAAGACACACCGAAAAGCGATTATTCATACCGCTTAAATGTGATGCACCGCGCTATGGAAGCCGGCATACCGGATGTTGGATTGGGCGTTTTGTTCGGCTTAGCCGATTATCGCTTCGAGATTTTGGCGCTGATGGAACATGCTAAAGACTTGGAGAATAAGTTCGGCTGCGGTCCACACACGGTTAGCTTTCCGAGGATAGAGCCTGCCGAAGGAGCACCATTACCCGAAAATATTCCCCACAAAGTTTCCGATGATAATTTTAAGAAAATCATTGCCATTATTCGCATTGCGTTGCCTTATACCGGCATTATTTTGAGCACGAGAGAAAGTGATGAACTACGCACAGAGCTGTTTAACTACGGCATCAGCCAAATTTCGGCGGGCTCAAGAACAAACCCGGGCGCTTACAGCCACGTAGCCGATAAATCGGGAAGCCAGTTTGCGCTGGGCGACCACCGCTCGTTGGAAGAAGTGATCTCCGGCATGATTGATTGTGGCTACATTCCATCGTTTTGCACCGGTTGCTACCGGCACGGTAGGGTAGGGGCAGATTTCATGGATTTGGCAAAACCAGGGTTGATTAAACAATTTTGCTTACCTAATGCGTTGTTCTCTTTTAAAGAATATTTGTTTGATTTTGCAGGGGAAGAAACTCGGGAAAAGGGGTTAGATTTAATTGAGGAAATGGTAGGGCAAATGCCTGATACAAAAGCGAAAGAAAAAATTATTGAAGAATTAAAAGCAATTGATGCAGGTAAGCGGGATTGTTATTTTTAATATTTTTTCACGCAAAGGCGCAAAGGCGCAAAGTTTTTTTTCTCTTTGCGTTTTTGCGCCTTTGCGTGAATTATGATGTATATTTGCCGTCCTAAATAAATAGTTATGCGCTATAAAAAAATCACCTCCATTTTTATAATCTCATTGCTTTTTTTGTGTTTATCCCTACAAGCACAAAAAACAGCCGTTATCGGGTTTTATAACGTTGAAAATCTTTACGATACAGTAAAAGATTCTATCGCTGATGATAGCGAATTTTTGCCCACCGGCGCATACCAATGGACAGATGAACGTTACAACCATAAATTGAAAAACTTGTCTATCGTAATTTCCGAAATGGGAAAAGAACATGGCGGCGTAGTGATACTCGGAGTTTGTGAAGTAGAAAACGAACGTGTATTGAACGATTTGGTGGCACAAGATGTACTGGAACCTTTTAAATACAAGGTTATTCATCATGATTCTCCGGATTATCGTGGCGTGGATGTGGCTTTTATTTTTCAAAGCGAGCGTTTTGAAATGTTATCATATCAACCTTTTGAGTTAAAAATTCCTGAAAATCCAAGATTTCGAACAAGAGACCAATTGCTTTTGGTAGGTGTGCTAGATCAAATTGACACACTGCATCTTATTGCAAACCATTGGCCATCGAAGAGGGGAGGGGAGGCGCGTAGTAATCCCCTGCGAATGGCTGCTGCTCAGCTTACAAGATCTATTGTGGATTCTATATTGAGCGTAAAACCCAGTGCAAAAATTATAGTAATGGGCGATTTTAACGATAATCCCACCGCAAAAAGTATTACTGTTGGACTTGGAACAAAAGGAAAAATTAAGGAAGTAACCCCGCTGGATCTTTTTAATCCCATGTGGAAAATGTTTAAAGACGGCATTGGTTCGTATGCTTACCGAGATACATGGGAGTTGATTGACCAAATCATGATTTCCTACGCATTGTTACATCCAAAACCCAATACTTTCAAATTTATTTCAGCGCATGTTTTTAGCCCTAACTTCTTGCTAACTAAAGCAGGCTCATACAGAGGATATCCGTTCAGAAGCTATGGCGGCGGAAATTATCAAGGTGGATACAGCGACCATTTACCGGTATATATTATTCTTAAAAAGAACTAACTAAACTATTAAATCCTTAAATTTTTAAATCTTTAAATCTCAAATTTATGGAACTAAAAAACGACAAAAAAATAATCATCATCCCTACCTACAACGAGAAGGAAAATATCGAAAAAATTATTCGTAAGACATTCACAGTAACCGATTCCGATATTTTAGTGATTGATGACGGTTCGCCCGATGGTACGGCAAATATTGTAAAAACGCTCATGGAAGAGTTTCCCAATAAACTTTTTATTGAAGAACGAACGGGAAAATTAGGGCTGGGAACTGCTTATATTCATGGCTTTAAGTGGACATTGGCAAGAAATTACAATTATGTTTTTGAAATGGATGCCGATTTCTCGCATAATCCTGAAGATGTAGAGCGTTTATATACTGCTATTTTAGAAGAAAACGCCGATGCGGCTGTAGGTTCGCGCTATTCACATGGCGTAAATGTTATCAACTGGCCTATGTCGCGCTTGCTAATGTCGTACTACGGATCTATGTATGTGCGATTTATCTTGGGAATTCCGGTAAAAGACACCACCGCAGGTTTTATTTGCTATTCAACTAAAGTTTTGAAAACCATTGATTTTTCAAAAATTAAACATGTAGGATATGGTTTTCAAATAGAGATGAAATTCAATACTTATAAATTAGGTTTTAAAATCATTGAAGTCCCTATAATTTTTAAAGACAGAACTTTAGGCACATCAAAAATGAGTGCGGGAATTTTTAAAGAAGCAATTTTCGGAGTAATAGGGCTTAAATGGAGAAGTTTTTGCAGAAACTGGAAAAAAGAGCGTGAACGACATTCTACTTAACATAATATAAATTATAAGATTTTTACAGCGCTATTTTTACACACATGGAAACCCCTCTGTTTTTGATTATCTTCCTAATATTTATTGCTGGAATGCTGGCATTAGATCTTGGCGTTTTTCATCGAACAGATACCAAAATCTCTCTGAAAAATGCCACCATTTGGACTGTTATTTGGATATTAGTTGCATTGGCGTTTGGCGTACTTATTTGGTATGTAGATGGTTCGCAAAAGTCGCTCGAATATTACAAAGGTTATCTGATAGAAAAAGCACTATCCATAGATAATATTTTTGTAATGATCTTGATTTTTACCACCTTTAAGATTGAAGAAAAATATTATCACAGAATTTTATTTTACGGTATCATCGGCGCCATTGTTTTTCGATTTATCTTCATTTTTGCCGCCGCCGCACTCATTCATCGCTTTGAATGGATATTAGTAATTTTTGGTCTTATTCTGATTTATTCTGCTGTAAACATGTTTGTTAAACGTAATAAAGAAACAACCATTGATTTAGAAAAAAACAAACTGATTCGTTTTTTCAATAAACGCGGCTGGGTAACTCATGAGGTTAAAAATCATGATTTTTTTACTAGAATTAACGGAAAATTATATGTAACTCCTTTATTTATAGTATTGTTAATGATAGAATTTGCAGACATCGTATTTGCGGTAGATTCTGTTCCGGCTGTTTTTGGTGTAACCCGCGACCCATACATTGTCTTCTATTCTAACATATTCGCTATCTTAGGATTACGATCATTATTCTTCGTAGTCTCCCACATCATGAATCGCTTCAAATGGCTAAAATACGTCCTCATACTCCTATTATTATACATCGGCATCAAAATGATCGCCGCCTATTTTATTTAATAATTACAAATTACGAATTTCAAAACCTCTTAAATCTTTAAATCTTAAAATCTTAAATTTTAAATCTTAAATTTTAAATTTTCATGCCCTTAGTAGCCCAATTGCAACCCTACAAAAGCCTCTCCATCATCGGAATGGAGAAAAACACAGGCAAAACCACCTGTTGCAATTATCTATTAAATCAATTGAAAGGAGAAAACAGAAAAGTTGCCGTTACTTCTATCGGCATTGACGGAGAACAAACCGATTTGGTAACGTTCACTCAAAAACCTGAGATTGAAATATTTGAAGGCATGGGATTTGTAACTTCCGAATATTTCTATCATAAAAAGAAGTTAACGGCTGAAATTATTGAGGTTTCGCAACGAAGCACCTCGCACGGAAGATTGGTGTTTGCAAAAGCCATAACTTCCGGAAAAGTAATCCTATCAGGTCCCAACACAACAGTTTGGCTAAAACAAGTGATGGAGCAGCTTTACAATGCCGGCTTCGACTTTTTGATTACCGACGGCGCACTCTCCAGAAAATCGTTAGCCTCCCCTACCCTATCCGAATCCTTAATTTTGACCACCGGAGCTGCTTTAACACCCATCCTCCCTGAACTCGTGCGTAAAACAAAATTCGCATATCAACTTACTCAAACTGAGCAATTTAAAACAGATATAAAAGAAACTTTAGAAAATTTTGAATCAGGTATTTATGCACTAAATAAGGATGAATTTATTGATTTACAAATCTCATCTTCATTATTATTAGATAGTTATAAAAACGAACTATTTGCATACGGAAATACTTTATATGTAGCAGGAATCATAACTAATTCACTATTAAACGCTTTACGAATACATAAAGAAGTTAAAAACACAACCTTAGTAGCAAAAGATTTTACGAAGATTTTTGTAGATAAGGATGTTTTAAGCCATTATTTCCGCGCCGGAGGAAAGTTAAAAGTATTGAATAAAAACAGGTTAATAGCTATTTGTGTAAACCCTGTTTCCTCGCAAGGCTATAAAATAGATTCTCAGAAATTGATTGAAGCATTGGAAAAAGAAGTGAATGTACCGGTTTATGATTTAATGTCAAGATAAACTACCCCGCCCTTCGGGCACCCCTTCAAAATTTGAAGGGGATATTAATTCCAAACAAATCATAACTTTCTGCTTCTTTAATTAAAACCGAATAGAACTCTCCTATCTTCAGTGCATTATCGGTATTTACATAAACCAAGTTATCCACTTCCGGCGAGTCAAATTCCGTGCGCCCCACATAAAAATCATCTTCTTTCCGGTCTATTAAAACTCGCATCACCTTCCCTACCCTATCTTTATTATGTTGCAGTGAAATAG
>WQWP01000090.1 GCA_009787485.1 Lentimicrobiaceae bacterium
AAGTTCAATAGGCTTTTCGCAAAGTTTAGGCGTCGGATCAAAATTACAAATGATATTCGACCTTTCGGCAAATGATTCTTTATTACCTTCATAAACAGCTGTTACATTATAAGCATAAACGCCCTGTTCAACATTTTCTTCGGTAAAATTAGTAGTAGTAAGCAACGCTGCATTTAAACATTCGCTATTGCGGTAAATGTTATAACCCACAGGAGTTCCTTCTTCCGGCGCTTCCCAGGTAACTGCAATATCACTTCCCAGTAATACGGCTTCTACATTTTGAACACGCGGATATTGTTCGGGAATGATAAAGGAGTAATCTATCGTTTGTCCATAACTGCTGTTGTTACAAGCGCCCGGCGCTGAAGAAAATTTTGTTACAAGCCTGAAACGATGTGTTCCGGGTACAGCAACTTGGGGAATGGTAAATGTTTCAGTAACTTCCTGGTTGGCTTGGCTGAAAGAAAGGCTAATTAATTGTTCATTGCTGTCAAAAATATTATTTCCATTCACATCAAACCAGCCTCTAATGTGATTAGTGTAGTTTTTTTGTCCTTTTTTCAGTTTAATAGTATATTGTTCTCCGGGTTCTAATGGGAACATTAGATCGGTAAAGTCATAATATCCGCCGCTTACACAAGTTATATTCGGGTTGTTAATCAATAAAACGGAAGGTTCGGATGTTTTATATAATATAACCGAAGAACACATGTCGCCATCAGAACAATCCGTACTGCCCGGCGAACAATAATTATTAGAACCCGCGCAGGAAGCGGAGAACGTTTCCATTCCGGTGCGTCCATACTGGGCGGTGAGCAGAAGCTCGAAGTTTGCTTCATGCCCGTAAGGCATTTCAGGATCGGTAACTACTGTGAAAACCAACTCCATCGTTTCTCCGGCAGGCAAAGGCTTCCCTGTTTGAATTATTTCATCTGCGCAAGCGAAAATAATATATGGGCTGTTGGTTTCCAAATCGCCTTCTACATTAAACGCATCAGCACCACCTTTGTTTTCTACAATAGCGGTAATGGTAACTACCGTACCTTTCTCTAAATTCCCATCTTCAACCCCATTTATCAAAACTTTCTCCAACGAGAACTTCGGAGCAAAAGCCTTCAACATTAATTTGCTGCCCCAAGATGTTTTGCTGCCTTCTGTAGCAGTTAAATCTACAGAGAAAGTTTTGCCATCAATAACATCGTTAGCCACAGTAACATTGAAACTTACGGTTGTTGTGCCATCGGGAGCAATGCCGCTACAAGTAGCTGTTCCATTATTGATAGTAAGCTGCGAGTCATCGCAAGTGATGGTAACGTTAAGCGGTTGGCAAGTTTCAATTCCCACATTTTTCAGTGTAACAATAATTTCGCTGTTTGTAGAGGTGTAAGTTAAGATTTCTGCACCCGGAACAGTATATCCGGCAGAAACGATATAAGGACCGGATTGTGCAACCGCCGGAATTGTTTCATTTATGTATGGTTTGTACTGATTTCTTGTTACCACAATACACACATTTCCTCCCGAAGTGATTGGCGGATCTAACGTAACCGTGGCAACGCCCGCCTCGTTGGCTAATGCAGTTCCAAGCAACACGCCATCTTTGGAAATAGCCACGTATGAGCCCGGAGCTGCCATTACTTCATACGTTGGAAGCCCGATGTAAATAACAGGCAAATGTGAAATCGAGTTATCGGCAGCTTGACCATTATACGGCATTAAAGAGCCATCGCCCAATACGTTGTAGGCTTCCCAATAATAGCGGGGATTTGAAGTATGTACATCATATCCCGAAGTGATATGAGCGAAAGTTACAGATACATTGCCACCAAAAACATGAGAGCACAACGTGTTGTGATCTGCATCTCGGAACATAAAATCATAACATCCGGTTTGGGTATTTGTTAAGGTTGGAGCCGCAGGATTACTGGAACTGGTGGCACCGATGCCGCTATAAGCGCCCACAGTGAAATGGAAGTCATCGAACCAATAGCTGTTGGGCGATGAGCCGATGTAGCCTACAGCGCCTTTTTGTGATTCGCGTACCATGGCTTCTCCAATACATTCGTTATAACCGAAATCGGCTGCCAAACAGCAATTGCCCATAGCTACATAATACTTATTTACGTTAGTCAGAGCTTTAACCATTGTAACTGTTAAATCAGGATCCGACCATAGGGTTTCTCCACAGTGTGCCGTAAAATTTGCAAATCCAACATTGTTAAGGTTAGTATAACATCCGGTATAATTACTGGTAGTATATTTATGAATATTCGCATAGCCGTTTGCTGTATTGTAATAATGATCGGCAGCATAGTTTATTTGCGGTCTTCCCAAACGAGGAGCCCAACCGGCATCTGCACCGGCAATAAGCAACACATTATCCAAATAGGTAGGATCGGCAAATTGATATTTTTCATAGTAAAGAGTTTTTTCAATGATATTTTGCAATTGTTGTACTGTTTGCGCCGACATACGGCTATAGTACATAGAAGGAAAATAACCTGCATCTAAGGTAGCATAATACAAGTCGGTAGCTTTTTGAGTTTGGCTTCCTGTTTGGCTTGCAGCCACTTGTTGTACATCGCCTACAAAGATGATAAAAGTAGGCGCAGTACCGTTGCCCACACCCTGGTTGTATTTATTATGGCAGAATGTTTTAATTTGTGCTGCTGTTGTTCCAATCACATCAGTATAGTTAACGTCCATAATGAACCCTTTTTGGGTTTTCCATTCAATCCATGGCTGAAGTGTTGCCTCAAACATACGATGGGCAATCACCAACATGTGAACAGGAGTATTATATAAATCCGGACGATCGTCGTATAAATCTCTTGTTACTCCACTGTTGAATAAAACTTTATAAATATCTTTAAAATAAGGGCTGTACGTACCCACCAATAATTCTTCCGTTTTTTGACGATTTGCGTTTTCAAAAACCACTTCAACCTCAATGTCGTTATGTACTAAAATAGTTTGTGTAACAGGATTATACTGTACAGGGTGCACATCAACCACACCGATAATCACTCCGCGCATAGTTCCCAAGATATTTACTTCGGCTATAGCGGATTGGGTAAAATCGTCGATACTATATGCTTTTTCATCATAAATAAAAGGGATGTCGTTAATGTCCCAATCTTTTCTTATATCGGGTTGGCGTGGGAAGATTCGGTGCGCTCCGTACTCCTCTAAGCTATACTCGGTAGTTGTAAAGTTTTTTACGATTACCTTTGGTGTAGCGCCCACAGGAACTTGTATCATTTTTCTGAAAACGGGCAACTGCGGCGTTCCAAAGTCGCCTCCCATAATCGCTCCTTCAATGTTTAATACGGAGAATGTACCTCTTTGGGTTCCGGTAATAGTTACTGCTTCAATTTGATTGTACGAAAACGAAGCTTCAAATCCGGTAAACCGGTCGTTCGATTTGCTGATGCCGGTGTTGCTTGTACGCAATGCAATAGTTTGCGCATTCACTGCAAACGCCAGAGTAGCAGCGATTAAGGTCATTAAAATTTTTTTCATTGTAATTTAATTTTGGATTATAATAAATAGATTTGGTTTTAAAGGCGCAAATATGATAAAAAAAATGAATTGTATGTTAAACGAATGTTTTTTTCTCTTATTTTTGCCTATAAAAAATGTTACACCAAATTCTAAAAAACTACTGGGGCTACGACCAGTTTCGACCATTGCAGGAAGAAATTGCTACTTCTGTCTTGGCTGGCAACGACACGTTGGCGCTATTGCCCACCGGCGGCGGAAAATCTATCTGTTTTCAAGTACCGGCATTAGCAAAAGAAGGAATGTGCTTGGTAATCTCTCCACTAATTGCGCTGATGAAAGACCAAGTGGAAAACCTGAAAAAACGCGGCATTAAAGCAGAAGCAATCTATTCGGGCATGAGCAACGATGAAATAGACAGAATTTTAGGAAATTGTATTCACGATTCCAACTTTAAGTTTTTATATGTTTCTCCGGAGCGACTGAAAACAGACAGCTTTCGGGTGAATTTGCAACAAATGCACATTACATTGCTGGCGGTAGATGAGGCGCACTGCATTTCGCAATGGGGCTACGACTTTCGTCCGCCTTACTTAGAGATCGCCGAAATAAGAAAGTTCTTTCCAAAAATTCCGGTGTTGGCGCTCACGGCTACGGCAACGCCTGAAGTGGTAAACGATATTCAGGAAAGATTACAGTTTCGTAAAAAAAACCTGTTTCAACAAAGTTTCAGACGCGGAAATTTAACCTATTTTGTGATGCACGAGGAAAACAAAATGGGGCGATTGCTCAGGCTCATTGAAAAAAATCCGGGCACGGGCATAGTGTATGTGCGAAACCGAAGGCGCACGCAAGAGATTGCCGAATACTTGCAACACTTTAATCTTTCCGCCGATTTTTACCATGCAGGATTAGACAGCGCGGCACGCGATAAAAAGCAGTCGGAATGGATGAGCGGAAAAACGCAGGTAATCGTCGCCACCAACGCCTTTGGTATGGGCATTGACAAGCCCGATGTACGGTGGGTCGTACACTTAGATATTCCCGACACGTTGGAAGCCTATTTTCAGGAAGCAGGCAGGGGCGGCCGCGACCTCAAACCCTCTATCGCCGTCATGTTGTACGATAATAACGATATTAAAGAATTGAAAAACAACTTCCAACTCTCTTTCCCGCCCATTGCTGTGATAAAAAATGTATATAAAGTTTTAAGCGAACACCACCGGATTCCGATAGGCGATGGCGAAAACAAAATCGTACCATTCGACCCCGATGAATTGTGCAAAAAACTAAAGTTGAGACCGGTAGAGTTGGTTAATGCATTGTCGTTCTTAGAAAAAACAGGCGTATTAATGCTTTCGGAAGATGTAAAAAAACAATCCACGTTGCACTTCACTGCTGATGAAAAAGCGTTGTTCGATTTTTACCATAAACACAATGACAAGCAAGAATTTGTAAAACTTTTGCTGCGCTCTTATGGCGGACTATTTTCCAACCATATCAAAATAAGTGAAGAAGAGATTGCGCGCCGTGCAGAAATGAAAGTAGTTGAAGTAGAGCATCTACTACTCGAATTGTCAGAAAATAACATCGTGTATTACTCCAAACGCAACGCCAAACCGCACATTCTTTTTTTACAAAACAGAGTACCGGAAAACTACCTTTACTTTAAAGACGAGGTGTATAACAAGCGTAAAAAAGTAGCCCAAAAAAGATTAGACTCCGTTTTGCATTTTGTAGAGAACGCGCAAACCTGCAGAAGTCAATTACTCTTAGCCTATTTTGGAGAAACAAAAAGCGAGCCGTGCGGCAAATGTGATGTGTGCCGCCAAATCAATTCGCTTATAATGAAACGTAAAGAGAAAGAAGCGATTGAAAGCGAAATTATTAAAAACAGACATCTTTCTGACAAAGAGATTATTCATATTGTATCTGAGCAGTTTTCGGAGAAGAAGGTGATTGAGGTATTGCGGGAGGTTTTAGAAGGGAGTTGTTAAATATTATCTTCGTGCCATGTCTATAAAAATTTGTGCATTAATTATTTTCTATACAAACTACCCCGCCACCAACTCAATAAAACAATCCTCAATTGTAGGCTGTATCTGCATCAACTCAGAAAACACCTGCCCGTTTGCGTGAAGAAAATCTATAAAATGTTGCAAATCAAAATCCGCTTCATAAAAAGACACATGCATAAATTCGCCATAAGGATAATACTTACACCTAATCGGGCATTTTTGCATACAGTCTAACAACCCGAAAATAGCCCCCGATTTTAAAGAGTACAACTTCCCTTTATAATTTTCAATGATCTGAGTAGGGGTATTTATGGTGATGATTTTTCCTTCTTTCATCAAAGCAATCCTGTCGCAGCGAGTAGCTTCGTCCATGTAAGGCGTGGAAACCAACACCGCAATGCCTTGTTTTTTTATGGTATTTAACAAATCCCAAAACTCTCTTCTCGATACAGGGTCAACGCCGGTGGTAGGCTCATCTAAGAATAAAATTCTGGGTTTGTGAATCAAAGCACAACAAAGCGCCAACTTTTGTTTCATCCCTCCGGAAAGACGCCCCGCTTGCCGGCTTTTAAACGGCGCAAGTTGATTCCAAATCGGGAAGATTAAGCGCATGTTTTCTTTAATACTGCTTCCGTACATGGTGGCAAAAAACCGCAAGTTTTCAAACACAGATAGATCGGGATACAAAGAAAAAACACCAGGTAAGTAGCCAATCTCTTTTCGTATTTTTTTGTAATCGGCAACCACATCATAGCCTAATAAGGTTGCTTTTCCCGAAGTGGGCAATTGCAATGTAGCAAGAATATTGAAAAGTGAGGTTTTGCCTGCGCCATCCGGACCGATAAGTCCAAACACCTCACCCTCTTCCACTTCAAAACTAATTTCGGTTAAAGCATTTACTTTACCGTATCGTTTAGAAATCTTGTCTATGCTAATTGCAGGCATGCCGGTCTATTTAAACTTTACATCGCCGGGCATGCCGATTTTGGCAGAGCCATCGTTCTCAAACGCCACTTTTACGGCATACACCAAATTTACCCGCTCATTTTTGGTTTGAATCATTTTGGGAGTAAATTCTGCCTTTGAAGAGATCCAGGAAACCGTGCCTTCAATTACTTTCTCCTGGTCGCCGGGCATATCCAAATGGATCTCCACCGGTTGTCCGAGATGAATGGTAGAAAGCATATCTTCCGTAATGTAAACTCTAATGAACATGTTGGTCAGGTCAGCAATTTTAAACAACGGTTTACCTTGAAAAGCCAACTCGTTCGGTTCAATATATTTTTTAAGCACCGTGCCAGTGATGGGAGCTTTTATATAACTCTTAACCAGAGCATTTTGTAATTGCATTTTTTGAAAACGCATTACCTCCACTTCTTCCATAATCGCTCTATTCGCAATAGTAAGATTAGACACCATCGCTGCAATTTGGCTGTTTGTAATATTAATTTCCGCATTAATATCATCTAACTGTTTGCTGGATATCGCATTAGCCGCAACCAAAGTAGCAGTTCTCTCTTTCTCTTTATTCAATGTTTCCAATTTGTCGTAAAGCGTGCGCACTTGCGAGGGCAAATCGGGACGCCTTGCCAGTGCCGCCCCGATAGATGCCTCTAACTGTCTAATTTGAAGATATATTTGCAATGTATCAATGCAGCCGAGCAACTCCCCTTGTTGGTATGTCTTCCCTTCTTCCACATTGAAATAGAGCATCTTCCCGTTGCACTCCGAAGAAACTGTAATTTCAGTAGCTTCAAACACGCCGAAAGCATCTGAGGCTCGTTTATTGTTTTTGCAGCTGCTCATTCCGGCAACCATAAAAACAGCTAAAATAATAAGTATGGATTTCTTCATAAATAATGCCATGTTCTTAACTTTAAATCTTTAAACTATAAATCGGTTGCAAAATAAGCATAAATTTTATTCTACATAGAATATGAGAACACATTTTATTAAAACTATTTTTTTCCTTCCATCCCCTCATCATCTCATCAAAAAATTGACATCTCGCACATCAATTCAGGTATTTATTTCGTTAAGATAACTACCGATGCAGGCAAGGTGATTAAGAAAGTGGTAAAACAGTAAAAATCACAAATTAAAGGTAAGAGATTGAACTACAAAATATTCGCCAGCTGCTCCTTCATCTTCTCCGCCTCATCTTTCATAAGTACAACTATTTGCTGTATATTAAAATCGTTGGCTTTTGAGCCAATTGTGTTAATTTCTCTACCCATTTCCTGAATGATGAAACCCAACTTTTTGCCGGCATTGTTTTCTTTCATCGTTTCCATAAAATAATCGCAATGCTTGCGCAAACGTATTTTTTCTTCTGTAACATCCAATTTTTCAAGATAAAAAATCAACTCCTGCTCCAAACGGTTGGGGTCGTATTTTACCGGCAAGTTTTCTAAATTTTCAATGATTTTTTTCTTCAATTCCACGATACGCTTGTTTTCAAAAGGCGTGATTTTATCTATCATGTTAGAAATAAATCGGGTACGGTACATAAAATCTTCCGATAGCGAAACGCCTTCTGCTTCTCTGAAACGATTTACCGCATCGCAAGCGGTTTTCAATCCTTCAAAAATAGCCTTCCATAAATCTTCCGAAATCTCTTCTTTAGGTGTAGTAATGACATCCGGTATGCGCAACATTTGAGCAAAAATGTCGGTATCTCTCGGATTATCTAAACATTTCGACAACTCTGTTAATTTTTCAAAATAGGCTTTTGCCAAATTTTCATTGATGGCAACCGTGGGCTTATCTGTTTTTTCGATGTAAATGGTAACATCTATCTTTCCTCTTTCCAATTCCTTAGTTACAAAAGACCTTATTTCATTTTCCTTTTCCCTTAGTAGCGCCGCAATTCGGGTGTTTAAGTCTAATTGTTTGCTGTTTAACGATCGCACTTCAATTACGATTGTTTTTCCTTCACAGTTGAAGGTGGCATTTCCAAAGCCGGTCATTGATTTTATCATAATTACAAATCTACACCCACTCCAATTCTAAAAAACGGATAATAGCCGTAAGTATAATTGTTAATCGTGGATTGGTTTAACGGAATATTAAAAAGTATTAAAGCCTGAAAAAAGACGCGCGGCGCCATGTAGTGTTTGTAGCCGCCGCCCAAAACGGCAAAATGAAAATCCTGAACTCGTTTGGGAGAACCATCTAACCACTTGAAGTGGTATTGTTCAAATTCATAGCCAACGTGCACTACAATTTTTTTAATAATAATAGG
>WQWP01000091.1 GCA_009787485.1 Lentimicrobiaceae bacterium
GAAAAAGACGGTACAATTTCCGCATTTGAGTTTAAATGGAGCATAAAAAAACAGCCCAAAATAAATGCTGCTTTTCAAACAGCATATCATGTGGAAAACCTGCAAGTTGTCTCGCCTGATAATATTGAGAGTTTTTTATTGTAACATCAACAAACAAAAAAGCCGCCCTTCGCAGAGCGGCTTTTTACATTAAAAGGCGAAACTTTTATCTTACAATAAGTTTCACGTTTTGCGAACCTGACACAGTATGTATCTTCATGATGTAAATACCGGCTGTGTAGTTTGCAACATCAATAGTAGTTTTCATACTGTTTACGGAATTAGCAGTATATACCAACTGTCCCATATTATTGAATACCTGAATGCTGTTAATGATTGCATTTGATTCAAGAGAAACCAGATCATTAGCAGGATTGGGGAATACTAAAGTTTTAATTATGAAATCATCAATGCCATAAGAAGCTGCTAATGTGCAAGGTATTTCAAATTTTGGATGATTATTATCGGTTGTAGTAATCACAATTGTAGCTTCGTAAGTGTCGGGTTCGAGTCCGGCAGCATCTAAAACAGCGTTAAAAGTTTTATTAGCACCTGCCGGAACAGTAGCGGCAACATCTCCGGTGAGCGTAAGCCAAGCAGCGGTTCCTTCAACTTTAGCTTCATAATTTCCCGGCTCATTACCGTTGTTAGATACTTTAATGGGCCTGGTAACACTTGTTGGTGCACCGTCTATGTAAATGGACTCAAAAATTTCTGTTACGTCAACGCTCATTAATGGACCTGAAGTTATATTAACTGTACAAGGAATAACAAATAACGGGTTTTCAACATCACTTGTTACTACGTGAATATCAGCAGTATATGTTCCTACTGCAAGTCCTGCTGCATTTAACTTAACATTAAAAGTTTTAGAGCTGTTTTTTGCAACGGTGCCGAAGCTGGCGCCTTCAAGTGCGATCCAGCAACCGGGGGTTGTTCCGCCTTGAGCGGTAGCTTTAATGTTAATGTTGCCCCAATTGTTAAATTCAGAAAAGCTTCCAGTTCCACCACCGGCACCCATTCTTACCCAGTTGGCGCCGGACACTGTTGGAGCGCCTTGTCCATCTCCATCAGCAGCAATAGGATACGCACCTTGTACGTGATACAGTTCAACGGTTACCCATAGTTCTGTTCTATCAATTAAGACAGGATCCGATAAAGTGATCTCATTCCAAGCGCCGGGAGAAGGATTTGTTATTGTCCCTTCAGATAAAAGTTCGCCGGGTCTATTTGATCCCGCCGGCCCATATACTCTGAAAATCAGCTTGTTATTGTTACTTGGGAGGTCGGCATTGATTGGAAGGAAGTATGATAATTTTGTAATGTAGGAACCTACTCTGCCGCATAATTGGGAGGGGAAAAGTTTCGCACCAAGTTCAATTGGACCTACATAAGAAGTATAACCAATAGAGTTATTACTCATATCGGCACAATGTGCTATGTTATAAGTGTTGGTTCCGGGAGGAGGGTTTGGAATATCATATTGAATCCAACTGTAATAATCTCCCATACTTGTACCTGTATTTGCAACCGTAACAGTTTTGGTAACATTTGCGCCCGGAATAACTATTTCATTGATTTCAGTAGGCGTAACATCTATGATAGCAACGCCGCCATCGCCGCTGCCTGCAAATCTGAAATTATCAATATAATATACTGAACCGGATTGTGGCGGGTAAAAGTCAACCGCTGCCAATTGTCTTACACCGGCATCACCATTTTCGTCAATGCTATATTGCCACTCTAATTTTTTCTCACCATTGATTGAGATTGAAGCAATATCATCATCCAAATTTACATAGAAATGGATAGGTATCCATGTATTAAAGGAGAAGGTGAAAGGTGTATTGATACCGTTGTGTCGAATATTAGTTCCCGTAGGCATACCAGTTGCTGTAACATTCCAATATACACCTACCGCCCACTGACTGTCTTGTCCGCCATTTCCTCTATCAAAAATTTGTAACAGGTTAAAGTATGCACGTCCATTAGCAGGGATATAGATATCAAAATCAACAGTAAATTCTCCAGAGGTTCTGTCGCCGGCCATAAACACCAAATCGGTACCCCATGCACACTTTGCAGAATGAGGTGGTGTTTGGGCTTGTTCGGTAACGATCAAGGCATCTTCGCTGGTACCCGGATTATTCTCCCAGGTTTCAAACCATGTTGGATAAGATTGTGCTACATAAGCGCCGGCAGCAAGCTCGTCGAAATTGGTTTCAAAAATCACACTCATAGCAGGAGCAAACACAACATCATCAATATAGAAAGAGGAAGTAGCAGTATTTGAAGGAGGAAATATGTTAAAAGCATCAATTACTCTTGGGCTGGTACCGGGTTGTGTACCGGAAGCGCCTTTAGAATATACCCAGTTATACACTAAATTTCCACCCAAATAAAAGGTAGCATCATCTTCATCTAAATCTATATTAATTTTTACATCCAGCCATGTCTCGTGTTGAAAAGTAAAGGGGGTGGTAATGTTGGCAGCCTTAATAGTTCCCTGTCCTTGGGTGCCGGGCCCCTGGTTGGTAGCGGCAAAGTAAATTTCACATGCCCAAGATCCGCTTTGGGATCCGGTAAAATTGGCCTGCACATTGAAATAACCGTTTTTTCCGGTAGGAATGAAAATCTTAAAAGTAAGATCCCAAGATCCGGAAGTTTGTTTCCCAAGGTGCAAAATTTGGTCGTTGCCATAGTTTAAGAACAAAACTTTGTTGCCGGCTGGTTGTTCGGCAATCTCGCCATCTTCGGCAGTACCGGGTTGATTCTCCCATGTATCCCAATAATCTCTGCCCATCGCTTGGGCTTGTTGGGCTAATTTTCCGCCTACGGTGTAGTCGGAAAAATCGTCAGATACTTGTGCGCTCAATGCAAAGAGCAGAAACGCACTCACAATAGATAATAATAATTTTTTCATAAATAATAAATTTGGTTAATAAAAGTATTTTCGTTTTTAACGTGCAAAAATAGAAAAAATGTAATAATATATAAAGGTTTAAAAAAAAAATGAAAGATTTTATGTTTCTTTGCCGAAAAATTTATGGCATTTACATTGAATTTCATCACCTGGTCGGTTGCCCCCGAAATATTTTCGCTCGGCAGTTTCTCTGTGCGCTGGTATGGCGTGCTGCTCGCGTTAGGTTTTTTCTTAGCCTATTTAACGCTGTCGAATGTGTTTAAAACGGAAAAATTATCGCAACAACTTTTAGACAAGCTCTCTATTTGGTGTATTGTTTGGACGGTTGTTGGGCTTCGGCTGGGGCATTTTCTATTCTACGAGCCGCAATTTTTGATTCAGCACCCGTTGCAAGTGTTGCTTCCTTTCGATGCACAATGGAATTTTGTGGGGTATCAAGGGTTGGCGAGTCATGGGGCGGTCATTGCGCTCATTCTGTTTCTCACTTATTTCGCCCGAAAGCATAAAATGAACGCATTGTGGTTGTTAGACCGGTTGTGTGTGGTTATCCCCATTGCAGCAGCTATGGTGCGTTTGGGCAACCTCATGAACCACGAAATTGTGGGCAGCATTACAGAAGTTTCCTGGGCGTTTAATTTTATGCACGGCGGATATGGGGTGGCCGATACCTTGCGCCATCCTGCGCAATTATACGAATCTATCGTCTATTTCTTGCTCTATATCTTTATGTTAATCTATTATTTCAAAATCAGAAAAGGAAATATTCCTGCCGGACGAACCGTAGGCATTTTGCTCACCGTAATTTTTACCGCCCGATTTTTCATTGAGTTTGTGAAAGAAGTGCAAATAGATAGCGAAGTGGGCATGACTCTGAACATCGGGCAATGGCTTAGTATTCCATTCGTGATCATTGGATTGGGATTTTTGATCTATTCTTACATCCACAAAAATAATATTCCTCATTATGTTGAACCCAAAACCTCCTCAAAATAGATATGGAATATATTGAATTAGAAGTTCGTGATGTGGAGGGCACCCAGATGCCGTCGGAGGCTTTTGCTTTAATTGTGCGCGAAAAAACCGGCGAGCGGCAAATGACCATCGTCATCGGCATGCATGAGGCGCGCACGTTGGTTTTGCTGCTCAACAAGATACAAACGCGCCGCCCGGGCACCCACGAGTTGTTTAAAAGTTTTATGCAACATACCGGATCTCATTTACATAAAGTGATGATTTATCATTATGATGAAGGCGTATTTTTTGCGCATTTATCCGTTGAAAATGATGCCGGAAGTATTTTTGAATTAGACTCTAGAACCTCCGATGCCATTGCCATCGCCATGCTAATGGATGCGCCCATATTTATTAGAGCCGATATTTTTGAAAAATTGGCAGTCATCTCTCAAAAAGAAGAAGAAAAAATAGAAAACTTCCAACCCGATTTCGACTTGCAACCCGAAGAGTTAGAACTATATATTGAAAACAAACTCCACGAAATGCCTCTGGCAGAATTAGAGCGACTTTTGCAAGGCGCCATTGACAGTGAGGATTTTGAACTGGCTTCAAAAATTCATGATGAGATTAACAAACGGAAAACATAATACCTTAAACCCTTATCTCCCAAAGGCCCCCTTAGTAGCAAAATGTACAATAATCCCAAAATTTTGTTAGCCCTGAGCGGCGGCGTGGACAGCTCCGTAGCGGCGTTCCTTTTGCAACAAGCCGGTTATGAAGTCGTTGGCATTACATTGAAAATGTGGAGCTACGAAAAAACCTACCACGGCAAAGCAGGCGCAAAACCGGATAACGATTTTATTGAAAATGCACAAAAGCTGGCAGAAAAATTAGGCATTGAACATCATGTAGTAGATATTCAAGACGCATTTGCCGATTTAATTATTCAAGATTTTGTAGATGAGTATTTTGCGGGACGAACGCCCAATCCGTGTGTACTTTGCAATCCTACCATGAAATTTGGCACACTGTTTCATTATGCCGAAAAATTGGGTTGTGAAAAAGTAGCCACCGGTCATTATCTTCGTCTGAAAAATGAAAACGGCAGATATTTTGTTTCTCGAGGTAAAGATGTTGCCAAAGACCAATCGTATGTATTGTGGAATATGTCGCAGGCGCAACTATCCCGTTGCCTTTTCCCTTTGGGCGAGTTTGCCAAAGAGGAAGTGAAAGCGCTTGCCCGTTCTTTCGGAATTGTTTCCATTGCCGAGCAAAGGGAAAGTTACGATGTTTGCTTCATTCCGAACGGGGATTACCGGAGTTTTTTGCAAATGCAGCGCCCTGAGGCGTGCGAGGCGTTGCGCGGGGGCGTTATTTGCGACAAAAACGGAAAGTGGCTGGGAAAACACCGTGGTTACCCGTTTTACACCATCGGGCAGCGAAAAGGATTGGAAGTAGCGGTAGGACACCCCATTTACGTAACGCAGTTAGACCCTGAAAGCAACCGCGTAATTTTAGGCGAAAAAGAAGAGTTGCTTTCTCAAACCTTACTTGTAAAAGATTTTAACATAGCCAAATACGAAACGCTTCCTGAAAACTGCCGCGCATTAGTTCGCATTCGCTATAAAGATGCCGGAACGATGGCCACGATTACCCGCGAAGGAAATAACTTGCGCTGCGATTTCGACGGGCCTGTTTCGGCGGTAACACCCGGGCAATCGGCTGTTTTTTATGAGGGGGAGGATGTGATGGGAGGGGGGATTATTTTTTAATTCTCGCAAAGGCGCAAAGGCGCAAAGAGAGAAAACTTTGCGTCTTCGCGTCTTTGCGAGAAAAATGTAAAAAAACAACCGCATTAGCATAATTTTATATTTTTGCCTCTGTTTAAGAATCCTCATTCATGAAGCAATTTCTCTTCCTTTCACTATTATTAAGTTTTTCTACATATTTATTTTCCCAAGACATCATTATTACTAAAACAGGTGAGCGCATTGAAGCAAAAGTTTTAACAGAGCACAAAACCGTCATCAAATATGCGCTTTTCAGCGATCCTGACGGTCCCGCGCAATTTATTGTTAAAGAAAAAATTGCCGCCATTGCTTATGAAAATGGAGAAGTTGCTACGTTCGAAAGTGCTAAAATCGACACTGTTAAACCTAATCCCGAAACAATATATAAAAACATAGTGCGCTTCAAACCTTTGGCAACGATTTTAGCTGGTGCGGTGTTTGGATATTTTGAATTAGGAGTACATTATGCGCGCTATCTTGGTCCTAAAGTAGCCATACCTGTTGAATTTGACTTTTTTGCAATGACCAATGTTGGAGCGGGGGTTGCACTTATGACCGGAATTGAGGCATTACCCCTCACTCACCGTCAAAAAAGTGGACTATATCTCAATGGACTAATAGGGATATGGCGTTTTAAGGGCGTTTCTTTTGTAGCAAATGTAAACATCGGTTATCAACTTGTAACGAAAAAAGGATTTGTACTTAACGCCAATTTGGGTCCCAGATATCACGGATTAACGAAAAAAGTGGACTTGCGTTATACCATAGATATTGGGTTTGCGTTTTGATCAGTAGTTATATTAATTATTTAATATTAAAATTTTTATGAAAAAAATCTATCTCCTCCTTACCACATTTATTGCTTGTGTATTTCTTTTTACAGGCTGTAAAAAAGAAGAATTTGTAGTAACTTTTAACCCCAACGGCGGTCAAGGCGCCTTCATTACACAAACTTTCACCCAAAAAGTGACGCAACCGCTTATGGTAAATTCTTTTACAAAAAGCGGATATGCGTTTACCGGCTGGAACACCATTGCCGATGGAACGGGCACCTCTTACAAAGATCAGGAAATAGTTCAAATATCGGGACATTTAGTCTTATATGCACAGTGGAAGCTTCTAAGTGGTGTGTTTACTGTAACTTTTAACGCTAATGGCGGTATCGGACAAATGGATCCGCAAAAATTTGAGATAGGAACATCGCAATCGCTTTCAGCCAATAGATTTTATCGCGAAGACCACAATTTTTATTGCTGGAGCACTTCTATTGACGGAAGCGACGAGAAATTCATCAACCAACAAAAGATCTCTGTATCTGCCAACATGACATTATTTGCGCAATGGACTACGCCCACAGGAACTCTTAAATATTTTGTTCATTTTGATGCGAATGGTGGTGGTGGAACCATGGAGTCGCAGGAATTTACCGCAGGCGTTGCACAAAAATTGGCAGCCAATACCTTTGTTGATTCTGTTTTTATCTTTACAGGTTGGAACACAAGATCTAACGGCTCCGGAGCTTTCTACCGAGATACGGAAGAAATAAGCATCTATGAGAACATGAGGTTGTTTGCGCTATGGATGCATCCGGATAGCATTAAATAAAAACATATTATATTTCAATAACTTATAAAACGATATTCTTTATGAAAAAAATCAATCTCCTTTTCACAGCATTTATTGCTTGGGTATTTCTTTTTACAGGTTGTAAAAAAAATGAATTAGTGTTAACCTACGATGCCAACGGCGGTACAGGCAACATGCCCACACAATCATTTGAATCCGGAGTGGCCCAGGCGCTTCTGCCCAACGCCTTTCTTTGCGATGGATATTGGTTTAAAGGCTGGAATACGGCTCCCGATGGAAGCGACCAAAAGTATGCCAATCAACAAATTATTGCAATAAAATCAGATATGACTTTATATGCGCAGTGGAGACCTCTTTCTGAGACTTTTTTTGCTATTTTCTATGCTAACGGCGGTACCGGAAGCATGGAAAATCAAGCATTTGAAGAATGGGTTCTACAAGCATTGAATGCCAATGAGTTTACACATACAGGATATATGTTTACAGGCTGGAATACAAAAGCTGACGGGTCCGGTAATTCATACCGTGATAAACAACAAGTTAGATTGTCTGCCAATTTAGGGTTGTACGCACAATGGATAAATCCTGCCGGTGGAGGAGAACCTTGTCCGGGAATACCCACTGTGAAAGATATTGATGGCAACACTTATAACACCGTACAAATTGGCTCCCAATGCTGGATGCGGGAAAATCTGAAAACAACAAAATACGCAACAGGAGAAAATATTCTTCTTGTTACAAATAGCTATGTGTGGTATGACATAAGTGAAGGAGCCATGTGTTATTATAATAATGATGCAAGCAATGCTCATATTTATGGAGCGCTTTACAATGGATATACTATAGATGACGGAGACCTGTGCCCCGAAGGATGGCACGTGCCTACAAATGATGAATGGAATATACTTGTCGAGGAGTTGGGAGGCGCTATTGCCGGATATAAAATGAAAACTGCTTACGATTGGGAAGGTGAGTATGGATATAATGGTAACGGTAGTAATGAAAGCGGTTTCTCAGCCTTCCCTGCCGGTGCTTGTAGTGGTTTTGATGGGGGGTTTTTCAACATGAGATATCAGACTTATTTTTGGAGTTCTACGAGTTCTGATTGGAGAAAAATAATGAGAGGATTGAGTTCAAATAGTAAAGAACTATGGAGTAGCGGCCTTGAAAATAATTACGGCTTCTCCGTACGTTGTATAAAAGATTAAAAAACATAATATCATTTTCATGAAATCTATCACCCAAGCCCAACTAACCGGCAAAAAAGTATTAGTACGCGTTGATTACAACGTGCCTCAAAACGAACAACTGCAAGTAACCAGCACCACGCGCATCAAACGCACGTTGGAAACGGTGAATAAAATTACCAACGAAGGCGGTATCGCCCTGTTAATGTCGCAC
>WQWP01000092.1 GCA_009787485.1 Lentimicrobiaceae bacterium
CGAATTTCTTTAATCACTCTTTTTTGGGCGTCGGTCAATTCAAAAGGCAAGTAATTTTTGTAGTAAGTATTTAACGTATCGCCTACGGTAGCAAAAAGATGGCCGGTACTTTTCTGTGTATGAATCAGTTTTTGGGTTAATAAACGTAATTGCACGAAAAAAAGCTCATCGAATTTTAATCGCAACAACGCTTTAGCAAGCAACTCTTGCGAAGCCGGATAATGCACATTTACCAAAGCTTCTTTTAACGATAACAGTTTGTATTTTTGAATGATCTCGTCAGACAAACGTTCGGTAATTACCTCTTGAATTTGATTTAACAACGTGATGATCATTTTTGAAATACTTCTCGAATCCAATCCCGATTTTTTGGCTTTTTCTGAAGTGTTATATAATGGTTGAAACACCATAGACACGCTGCTATTCGAGTGTTTCTCAGGATCTAACATATCCGGATGGGTCATATTCCAGCGGCGGTTATACAGCGTTGGTTTTCCAAATACGATAAACTCGCGGTTTTCGGCAAGTAAATTTTCTACCCATTTCAACGAGTTAAACCACACGAGTTCCAGCGTTCCGGTGCCATCGGTAAATTGCGCTACCAAGCGTTTGGCATGGCGTTCGCCCACAATTTCATACGATGTTATTCTTCCTTTAAACTGCATATATGCGCCCTCCGCCTCAATAGAGCGAATGGTATGAATTTGTGATTTATCCACGTGCCGGTACGGATAATAATACAAGAGGTCGTGAAACGTAAAAATTTGGAACTCTTTTTTAAAGATTTCTGCTTTTCTGGGTCCCACGCCTTTTAAGTATTCAATCGGTGTTTCAAGGAGGTTTACTTGCATTTCGCGAAAATATATTATTTCCGGTCATTTCCAAAAATTTTCAGAACGTTTTCACCGTTTTGTCATACACCACCATTTTCTTCCCCACAGGGCGAATGGTAGCGATGCCGGCGCGATGCAGCCTCCACGTCAAATCTTTATGGAATGACATGGCGGCAACTCCCAAATAAATTTTGTGGTTTTTATATTCCGGAAACCATATCTTAAAAACCTCCACACGGGAGATAAGTTTGGCAATGTCAATATTTTTAGCTTTGGCATTGTATTTTACTTCAATGATAGCGGCGCTTGTTCCATTGAATAGAAGGATATCATACTCCACCTTAAGTTTATCATCTTGCCCTCTATAAGTAAAGTTTCTTTTAATTTCATCAAATTTTTCATTCACAAAAGTTTTATCCCGCTTGAAAGTGTTATAGAAAAATTCTTCCGCCATTGCTCCGTTATTGTGACCAATACCTCCTACCTCTTCCGAAACATACTGTAATGTTTCTCTTAGCTTTTTATACTCCTCCTCCTTTTTTTCTTCACGCTTTTTCCATTCTTCTTCCCTTTTTTTTCTTTCTTTTTCTCTTTTTTTTCTTGCTTGCCTTTCTTCTTCCCTTTCTTTTTCTTTTTCTTGTCTTTCTTCTTCCCTTTCTTTTTCTTTTTCTTGTCTTTCTCTTTCCCTTTCTTTTTCTCTTTCTTGTCTTTCTCTTTCCCTTTCTTTTTCTCTTTCTTGTCTTTCTCTTTCCCTTTCTTTTTCCCTTTCTTGTCTTTCTTTTTCCCTTTCTTGTCTTTCTTTTTCCCTTTCTTGTCTTTCTTTTTCCCTTTCTTTTTCTCTTCTTTCTTGTCTTTCTTTTTCCATTTGCTGCCAACTGCGAGCGTTTTCTTCAGCGTATTTGTTAATTAGCTGCTCGGTTTCTTTTAACCTGCGGCCGGTTTCGGCGAACATTGCTTTAATGTCGTCCCATGTGAGATTTTGGTTTTCGTTCATGTTTTTTAAATTTAGTGGTTAATTAGTTTATAGGGCTATGGTTTCCCGCGACAAATATAAAACTATTTTCCTTACATTCAGAAAGTTAAAAATGCAGAAAAAACCGATTTTTAAGCAGAAAAGTTGTTAAAATATGCAGTTTTTGCTAAAACTGTATTTTCTGAAGCTTGAAATTTGGAAGGATTTTGGAAGAAAAACGGATGAAAATATATTTTTTCAATTTACGTTAAAATAGTGGTTAATGATTAATGTAACTTTGACCCTTGAATTAACCACTAACCACTAACCACTAACCACTAACCACTAACCACTTATGAAAACCATCCTCATTACCGGCGCCTCCGGAGGTTTTGGCGAAGCCATCGCGAAAACACTCGCCAAACAAAATGTAAAACTCATATTAACAGGTAGAAATAAAACTCATTTGGATGAAGTTTGCCATTTCATTACTACGCACACCTCATCCAAAGTATTGCCGTTGGTTTTCGATGTGCAAGATTTGGACGCCTGTCAAAAAGCCGTAGATTCTATTCCGGAAGATTTTAAAGATATTGATATCCTGATTAATAATGCCGGTTTAGCAGTAGAATTAAACACCATAGATAAGGGAAGTTACGAAGATTGGGAGCGTATGATCAACACGAACATTAAAGGATTACTTTACATGACACGGTTAATATCTCCCGGCATGGTAGCCAAAAAATCGGGACACATTATAAATATTGGCTCTATCTCAAGCAGAGAAGTTTACGCAGGTGGAAATGTGTATTGTGCGACTAAACATGCCGTTTTGGCGCTTTCTCAAGGCACCAGAATGGATTTGTTGCCGCATAATATTAAAGTAACGCACGTTTCTCCGGGCGCCGCAGAAACCAGCTTCTCCATCGTGCGCTTTCACGGCGACAAAGCGCGCGCAGATAAAGTGTACGAAGGTTTTACGCCGCTTATTGCCGATGATGTTGCAAACGTGGTGGAGTATGTGCTTTCTTTACCGGAACATGTGTGTATCAATGAAATAAACCTTACCTGCACGGCGCAGTTTAACGGATTAATTCATAGAAAATAGGACGAGATTTCTCGCTTCGCTCGAAATGACAATCATGAATATACGCGACATCCTCAAATCCTGGCTCACCCAAAGCATCTCCACAAGCATCAAGATTTTCAAAATCATGATTCCCGTTTCTATTTTGGTTAAAATACTGCAGGAAACCGGTTTAATCGTCTATATCGGAAAAGCATTAGCGCCCTTAATGAGCGTAATGGGGCTGCCCGGCGAAATGGGTTTGGTTTGGGCGTCTGCCATGCTCGGCAATATCTACGCCGGAATCATTACTTTTTTCTCTATCGGCATGGATTTAACGATTGCGCAAGTTACAGTTCTGTCCACCATTATCTTAATTGCGCACACTTTACCCGTTGAATTAGCCATTACCCAAAAAGCCGGAGTGAAAGCCGGCGCCGCTTTTTTGTTTCGATTTATATTTGGATTTATCGCAGGCGTCATTTTATATCATTTATATAGCATTTTTAACATATACCAAGATATTCCAACCGGCATAGATAAAATGGTAATGATTTCTGAAAAAGCCACTTGGGGAAGTTGGGTGCTCAGCGAATTGAAAAATTATGCCATCGTTTTTTGCTACATTACAGGGCTAATTATTATCATTGATATTCTAAAACGTGTGGGAATTATTGATAAAATTAACCGCTGGTTTTATCCGCTACTAAGGGTGCTGGGCATTGGAAAAGAGGTCATTCCAATCACAGTTATTGGGATGACGCTGGGATTGGCGTATGGTGGAGGTTTAATTATTAATGAAGTGCAGCAAACGAAATTAGAGCGCCGTAATGTGTGCTATGCCTTAATGCTCATGTCATTATCTCACAGCGTAATAGAAGATTCTTTGTTAATGATTGCTATCGGCGCCAAAGTTTCCGGCGTGTTCTTTTTCAGGTTTATTTTCACTTTTATTGTGATGTATTTTTTTGTAAAGATTACGCAATCTTGGAGTGAAAAAAGAATGGCGAAATTGTTTTATTCAAAATCAAATTCATAATGAGTTACATTGACATTATTATTCTTGTTCCTGCCATTTGGTTTGCCTACAAAGGCTTTACCCATGGATTGATTCGCGAATTAGCCTCTTTGGCAGCGCTTATTCTCGGTATTTACGCCGCTTTTGCGTTTACCGATTGGGTAGCCGAATGGATTTGCAATCCCGCCATTCCCAAAGAAGTGTATTTCGCCATCACTTTTCTTGGCGTTTTAATTGCCGTATTTCTGCTGGGAAAATTCGTGGAAAAGATCATCAAACTCGTCATTCCCGAATTTGTGAATAATTTGCTGGGCGGATTGTTTGGATTAGCTAAAGTGCTGGTAATTTTCAGTGTTATCTTTTACTTCATCCACAGCGTTGACTCCAAACGCGTTATTTTAACAGAAGAAGCAGTGGAAAAGTCGCTGATATATAAGCACATTGAGCCTATAGCGCCTAAATTAAAAGCATGGTATGAAAGAAACGATGACTGTTAAATCGTCATAATTTCTTTCTCCTTAACTTCTATCATTTTATCAATTTTTGCAATAAAATCGTCGGTAGCTTTTTGGATGTCGGTTTCTAATTTTTTCACTTCATCTTCGGGCGTGCCTGCGTCTTTCAGTTTTTTGCCGGTTTCGTTAGCCACTCTGCGTAAATTGCGGATACTCACTTTGGTTTGCTCGGCTTCCTGTTTTGCTTTTTTAACCAATTCTTTTCTACGCTCTTCGGTAGGGGTAGGCACTACAATGCGGATAAACTCGCCGTTGTTTTGTGGCGTAAACCCCAGATTAGCAGCTAAAATGGCTTTCTCTATTATGGGCAACATGTTTCTTTCCCACGGCTGAATCACGATTTGGCGCGCGTCGGGCGTACTGATGTTTCCTACCTGTTCTACCGGAGTGGGATTGCCGTAATAATCCACTTTCAAACCCTCCAGCATTTGCGGAGAAGCTTTTCCGGCACGTATTTTTTGTAATTCTTTATCAAAAAAGCTCAGCACGTTGGTCATGCCGTCTTTGGCGGTTTGTAAGCATTTGTTGGTTTCTTCGGACATAAATCTTTATTTTTTATTTTTTTATTTTTTTTATTTTATATCCGTCAGTTAAAACTGACGGCAATGAGTTTTTAAATTCCTAATTCTTAATTCTTAATTCCTAATTTTCCACTACATTACTCACCATCTCTCCCTCCTTATGCTCCATGGTTTCTTTTATTAAAGATTGTACTTCTTTTTCTACCATTTTTTTATTCCATTTTATTGCGTAGAAATAATGCCCGGTAAGCAAAATGCTCCATATTAATAAAATAAAAAGGAAGCTATATAAAAATGTATGTTCAGGGTCTCGTTGTTTAAATAAGAAGAAAAAGAAAACCCATAGCAATAAATTTACTAATATATAAACAGTTAAGTGTTTTTTAAAGGCTACTCTTTTTTTTGCAGTTTTTACGATAAAATCTTTGTTTGCGAATTGTTTCATAGTGATTAGTGATTAGTGGTTAGTGGTTAATATTTATTCAATGTTCAATATTCAATGTTCTTTAATTTCTAATTAATCATCGTTCCAATATTTTCTCCCGTCAATACTTTTTCCAAATTTCCGGCTTCGTTGGCATTATACACGTAAATAGGGATGTTGTTTTCTTGCGCCAAAGTGAATGCGGTTAAATCCATAATTGCCAATTTTTCTTCAAGCGCTTCATCAAAAGTCAATACATTATATTTTACGGCTTCCGGATCTTTTTCGGGGTCAGCGGAGTACACGCCGTCCACGCGGGTTCCTTTGAGCAATAAATCTGCATGGATTTCTGCTGCGCGCAGTACGGCTGCCGAATCGGTGGTAAAAAACGGATTTCCCGTGCCGGCTGCAAAAATAACCACGTAGCCTTCCGCCAGATATTGCATGGCGTTTTTGAAATAAGTTTTTTCGCAAACACCTTTCACGGGCAGTGCCGACAATAGCTTTACCGGAATATAAAGTTCTTCTAAAACCGCTTGTAATGCCATGGAGTTGATAATGGTTGCCAGCATGCCCATGTAATCGCCTTGCGTGCGGAAAAAGCCTTTATCGGCGCCTTTTACCCCGCGAAAAATGTTGCCGCCGCCCATTACAACGCCCACTTGCACATCGCATTCAATGGCTGATTTTATTTCCATGGCGTAATGATGCACCGCATCGTAGTTGATGCCGTAACCGTCTCCGCCTTGCAGCGATTCGCCGCTTAGTTTTAGTAAAATTCGTGAATATTTCATACTAACAAAATTAGTACGCGAAAATAGAAAATATTTTCACTATGCTGCTAAGGTTGTTTTATTTTGGAAAATGAGGTGTAAATTAGCCCCGATTTATTTCACCTACTATAAAAATGATACGATTCCGGCGAATATCATAGCGCTCGACTCCATTCAAAGCGCGTTGCCGGCAGGCGATACGCTTTGTTTTACATTCACTATTCATAATTGGAATGCTTACGAGCCTATAGACTCAGTATGGATTAGCGCAAACGACCGAAACGGCGTTTATCCCTATCAAGCACAATGTGTAACAGATGGAAGACGCATTGCACGAAATGAAGAGATTAATAGCGCAGTGTTTTATGCCAACGATGTCTATTATGAATATTTACAAGATACCACTTTCTGTGCAAAAAATGTGTATTTCCGAGCCAAGATAGAGGGAGCATTACACCCTGAGCCGGGAAGAATAAAATGGTTTATTAACGACCCTGAGCAACTCTCTCCATTACACGTAGATGAGACGAGTTGGGCGCAAGATTTCGAGACCGGAAATTATGATATTGAAATGTGGGTACGTTATGCCAACGATGAAACAGATTCTAAACAAGGCATATTAAAAATGGAGATTTTCTGGATTAAATTGAGGAATGTTCGATACTAAAAAGCACTATTACTGCCCACTCACATTTCCTTTAAGTTGTAGTTTTATCCTATCCGTTTGTGCATTAGATTGAACGGTAACTTGTTTAGCAATTACACCGGGGGTTTTAGCCGTATAGATCACTTTAATAGTCCCTGTTTTGCCCGGCATTACCGGCTCTTTTTGCCATTCTACTTCCGTGCAATCGCAGGAAACAATTACATCGAACAACACTAACGGTCTGGCACCCACGTTGGTATAAGTGAAAGTTCCGGTTTTAACATCGCCTATTTCTAAAGCGCCAAAGTCGTGTGCAATTTTGTCAAATTCTATCTCTGCACTTGTAGTAACTTTCGGAACATAAGGGGTTTCCGTTTCTTTTTTCCCTTTGTTTTGTGCTACCACACAAGATAAAATCAGCACAAAAACTACAAAAAGAGATGCAATTTTTTTCATAAAATTAATTATTATTCATGATTGGAGAAGTTTGATTTTCCGGAACAATCTCTTTTGGAGGCTCGGAAACATTGCCTCTTATGGTTAATGTAATTCTTTCTCCGGTATTTGAGTCCACGTAAATGCTTTTGTTAATGCCTCCCACTCGTTTGGTGTCGTAAGATACTTTAATGGTAGCCGATTGTCCGGGCAAAATCAGCTCTTTTGGCCATGAAGGAACGGTACATCCGCACGATGAACTTACATTGGTAAGTTGCAAATCGGCTTTTCCTGCATTGGTAAATTCAAAATTACAAACCCCATCGCCTCCTTTAAGGATGTTACCATAATCGTGTACCAACGAAGTGAATTTAATTACAGGAACTTTGGGAAGTGTGTCTTCCTCAATAATTTCTTTTTTATTGATTTTGATTTTTTTTGAGGGTTTTTCTGCTGCTTGGGCAAAAACAGCCGAAGATAAAATAACGAGAAGTGATAAAAAGAATAACTTTTTCATATAACATTTAATTTTTAAAACGATACAGACAATTTAATTTTAATGAAGTTTAACGAGTTAAATAAAATAATGCCAATTCATATCCGGTGAGCCCGAAGCCGCATAAAGAGCCGCAGCATTTTGAGGCTATCAGCGAGTTTTTTCTAAAATTTTCACGACCAAACAAGTTGGAAATATGTACCTCTATCACTTTAGCAGGAATGGCGGCAATGGTATCCGCCAAAATAACAGAGGTGTGTGTAAACGCCCCCGGGTTTAAAATCATGCCGTCGCAATGTTTGTGTTGCAGCATAAAATCTGCGATTTCTTCTACTTTGTTCGACTGAAAGTCGATTAATTCGACATCAGGGTAACGTTGTTTTAAAGTATTAAGATAGGAATTGAAGTCGGTGTGCCCGTACACATCTACTTCCCGTGTTCCTAACTCTGCGAGATTGATACCGTTTAGGATGGCGATTTTTTTCATGGGGTCGTTTTACAAAAATATTAGGTTATTGAGTGTTAATCGTTATTTGTGAGTTTTTATTGCATTATTATTTTTTTTAACGACCTTTCCTGTATCAGTGTTTATCTTAACGAAATAGATACCGGAATTTAGATTTGAGATGTCAATCTCGGTAGCACAGCGAGGAATCCCAAACCACAAATACAGTTTGAAGAAATATGCCGTAAAAAAGAAAGTATTGCAAATAAAATTCCTGTACTTTTGCCCGCCAAAAATTACTAAAAATGGATTACACTTTTAACCACGATAACCGGATCGTCGTTACCTTGGATGCCGGCGGCACAAACTTCGTTTTCGGCGCCATTCAAGCCAACCAATTTATTGTAAAACCGATTACAAAGCCTTCAAACGCAGCAGTTTTAGAAAAATGTTTGGAAACGTTGGTAGAAGGATTTACAGAAGTAATTGCTCAACTGCCCGAGCCGCCGGTGGCAATCAGCTTTGCCTTCCCGGGTCCCGCAAACTA
>WQWP01000093.1 GCA_009787485.1 Lentimicrobiaceae bacterium
AAACCGATTCTGCGTTTTCTTTCGCTTTCATCTTTGGCGTTTAACAGCCAGGGCGTTTCTTCTATCAATAAGGCTTTTAGCTCTTGGTTTTTCTCTAAATTCGATAGCAGTGCGCTACTTCCGGGGATCGTTCTCCACAACTCAAAAACACGTTGTATCTTCGGGTCGCTGTTGGCAATGTGCGATGCTAAGGAATTGGCGTAAAGGCGCGCAAAAACCTGCTCGGCGCACTCATGAGGAAACTCCATCAAATAGGGTAGCGCTTGCACCGCGTACCACGCCGGGTTTGCCGTAAATTCGAGCGTAAAACTCTCGTTGCGCAAAGTGGTAGATTTATTATTTGCCAAACTGTTGAATTTGAAGTTTGTGGTGCCGGCTTTGCGCACGGGCAACGGCATAGATTCGGTAACGAGCATTTTATTGGAGAGAATGGGCAAAATCCGTTCTTCGCCATCGGAGTGGTTTTTGCCTTCGGCGATAATTCTTATGCCCACTGCGGATAACCCTTCGGGGATGGTAATTTGCCACTCAACAACGGTATTCCCGTCTTTAAGGACATTAAAGTCTTTAAGGTCATTAAGGACTTTAAAAATTTCGTTTAATGATGTTAAATTTTCAACATCAAAAAACTCAATTTTTGCATTTCCTGAAATATCTGTTTCCGAAACATTATTAATTTTTGCCGAAATCGTCATTTGGTCATTTTCCCTGAAAAACCTCGGCAGGTTTGGCATTACCATTAATTCTTTTTGTGTAATAATTTCTTCGGTAATGGTGCCGATTTTAAGGTCTTTGGTGTGGGCAAGACCTAAGAAATTCCAGCGGGTTAGGCTTTCGGGCATGGTAAAATTCAGGAAAATTTCGCCGGATTCGTTGGTGGTTAGGGTAGGGTAGAAGAAGGCGGTTTCGGAAAAGTTGCGGCGGATTTGGATTGGGGGTGATACTTGTTGTTCTTGCATGCCGCCGGCAGCAATTTCTTCGGCGAATCTCATTGGCGGAACTTCGCTATCCATTACAAAATCTTGACTAAAACTAAAATCAGAATTAACTACAATGTTACCTTCAACTGTTCGCGTTGAAGAAAACATTTCTCTGCCTTTTCTAAATCCAAAAACTGAATAAATATCAAACAAAGTCAAATTAGGATTAATTATTCCCTTAAATAGTGATTCTCTATAAGAACTTTTTCCGGCTGTTAATGAAAAGGTTTTATTAAAACCAAAACTATTCCAATTTAACCTCGAATTATACACAGGAAAAGGGTTTAATGCCCAATTGTTTTTCGCAAAAACATCAAGGGAAGCATCATATAAGGAAGCCATAAACTCAGCCTCAGCGGGTTTCGATAAATAATCGGAAATTTTTAGCTGCCAGCTTTCGTTTGCGCCCGGCAAGGTTTTGTCTCTGAAGGTGATAAATTTAACATCCAATTTTTTGTTTTCCCAATCAACCTTTATGGTTTGGCTGTATTTGTAAACTCTGCCTTCTTTTACAAAAACTAAATTTACGGTTATATTTCCTCGATGTAAATCGAGTATTTCGATGTTGATTTTTTTTATTTCGGAATTTAATTTGATGGTTTCTGTTTTGGCTACTTTTCCTTGAACTTCCAAATCGTAAAACAGGTGCACATTTTTGTATGCCGAGCCCACGTACAAAGTTACGGTTTGACCGGGCTGCACGGAGGTTTTATCCACATAAAAAAAATCAGTAGCCTTGTAAGGCAATTTCTTTTCTTTTTCGGAAAACAAGACAAATTCTTGCACATTTTCAACAGGATTTCCCCATTTGTCAACAGATTTTAAAACGATGCGGTAAACGCCCGGCGCCCATTTTTCTGCATTATCAAATTTGAGTGTTTTTGTATTTGCCGTGTTTATTGTTTTCTGAAAAACAGCTTTTTCTATTTCAAATGTAGCAAAATCTGTTTCATTGTCAAATTCATTTCCCGGGTATTTTTTGTACCATTCTTCTTTTGAATATAAAGGCATGTTCACTCTGTTCCACGGTTTTTTAGCCAATATTTTTTCATTATCTCTTAATTTAAACACTTCAATTTCAACATTCGCAGGCACAAAAGCGCCCGAAGCATTTCGGGTGTTTATTAAAATATCGTCTATCTGTTCACGAATAACAACCGGTTTTATGTTGCTCGATAATTCTAATGCACGATTTGATACAAAAACAGAAGATGAGGTGGTTTGGGTTTCACCATTAATGTCTGTAACCGTGATGATTACGGTGTAATTATAGGCGACAAAATTTCGACTTAAATCAATTTCATCAACTTCGGCGATGAATTGGATGTTGAATTTTCCTTCCTCATCTAACATTAAATCTCCGAATGCAATTTCTTTAGAAGAAACATTTCCGAAAAATGGTCGCCACAGCGGACGCCTCACTACGGTGTAGGAAACTTTTGCATCGGTAAGCGCTGTGCCTGCGAAAGTTGTGGCAATGCCTTCTACAGAAACAATGTCGTTAATTTTATACTCTCCCTCAATGGGCAAAGTTTTTACTTCAAACATGGGGCGTTTGTATTCTTCAACTCTTATATTAATATTACCAGTATAAGTTGATGAATTAGCCTCACGAATAAAAGGGTCAATTGTAAAATTGCCGGTTAAAACTCCTACAGGAATGGTAAAAGAACCCGAAATAGTTCCATATTCATTTGTAACTAAATTAAGAGTTTCAATAACTTGCCAATTCACATCCTTAAAATCAACTTTAACAGCATGGTTGGGTAATATTTTAACATTATCGCTTTGTTTTTCAAAACATATCCCCTTGAAATGTACAGTTTGTCCAGGGCGATAAATGGCTCTGTCTGTAAACAAACTAGTTTCAACTCTTCGATATTCTATCCTTTCCGAATACAAAGAAAAGTTAGCATTTTCTGAAATAAAATCATTTTTATAACTCACATCTACACGATAAAAATATGACCAACCGAGTTCGGGGTGGTTACTATTTAACTGACGGTTTATAACTTTTGCAAATCCTGCTTTATCGGTATAAACCGTCATACTTTTCTTGAAAACAGATTTACGTTGGCTATTATCATATTCTCTTGTGTAAAGCTCCACTTTTGCGTTGGCAACCGGTTGCCCCGTTTTTCGATTTAAGATATATAAACCGGAGCGATCATTACCATCGCCTTTGGTTAACATACATAAATCGGAAGAAAAAACAGTAGCATAAACTTTCTGATTTTCACTTGTTTCTAAAACTATTACATAAAAACCATGAGGCAGAGGGTTGGTTAGATATTCTGTAAAATTTGTATTATAATCTGCTGTTTGTGGTAACAATATTTCTTGACGAGAAATAGTTTCTTCTGAAATATTTAATAATTCTGAAAAATATTTATCGGAATATTGGTTCTCGGTGATATTTAAGAATTTTTCGTAATCACATTTAAGAATAGTTAATGAAGCATTTTCCGTGTTGCGGTAAGTTATTCTCAAAGGAAAGCGTTTATTGGCATTTACAATATTTCCTGTTTCAAATCTTAAGATGGGCTCTTTAATTTCGTTTTTCAAATCGTAACAAGCGGCATAAAATTTTGCATCGGGGAAGCGCGCCATGGCGTCTTCAAGCAGCTCCATGGCTTTTACTTTGCTGTATTTATGTTGGAATGTGGTGGAATCTAAGAAGTTATAAGAATTTCCTAATAGGTTATAATATCTGGCTAATTCCCAATTTATTTGTGCTAATTCGTTTACTTCGTTGTGTTTTTTTTGCAGGTTAAGGAGGGCAGATTCCCAAATGCGGTCTCGGTTGCCGGTGGCGAGGTTGTTTCTTACAAAATCTAATCTTAGGAGGTCTGTGTTTACAAGGGCTTCGACGGAATTCGAGTTTTTCGACTGAAATCGAAATAGTAGCCAAGTTTGATAAATTTTTAGTGCGGCGTAATTGGATGAAAGAGGGTCGCCGGATAAAGGTAAGTTTATAAAAGCCTCTATGTCGGAAAGATAGTCGTTGTTTCTGAATCTATCGCCGGCGTTACTCCAATCGCCAAAACGGTTAAAGCTTTGCGTACTAAGTTGGTTGGTGGCGTAATATGCTACAAAGTCGTATAATGTTGGGAAAGTTGCTTGCGACTCTTTGGCTTCTGTGATGAACTCGGAATATTCGGTAATATCTTCATCTTTAAGGATGTCGTTTAATGCTAATTCGTAGTTTTTAATGATTTTATTCTGAAATCTTGTTCTGTCCCAAGTGGCGATGTCATTATTTTCAAAATTTGAAGTTATTGAGCGCTGGTTTATGAGGTATGAGTTAAAATTAAAGTATTCTTCGTACATTCTTGCTAAAAACAAGTGCATGAAGGGTTTGACGATGCCGGTGTAGTTCGGCATGCTCGATTCTAATTCGATGATTGTGGTTTTTATGCCATTTTCGTCTAATTGCTTCAAATAGCTCATTTTGTGCACGATGGCTTTAATAATTTGCTTTTCGTTGTTCTCCGAAATGGCGAGGTTGTAGATTTCTTCTACTACCTTTAGCGCTGATTGCGGGAGTGCGTCGTTGTTGAAGGATTCTACTTGTTTCCAGAGTTTTTTGTATTCTTCGGGAGAGGTGTTTGGAAAAGCGTTGATTGTTAAGAAAAGTGCAATGATTGTTAATAGTGCTCTCATATTGTAATTATTTATTCAAATATTATTAACGGGTTTTTGGTAAATCTATTTTAGCACGCAGATGACGCAGATAACACAGATTTACGCAGATTTTATTATTATCTGCGTAAATCCTAATAATCCGCGCCATCTGCGTGCTAAAAAAAGCGAAGTTTATCTCGAAAAATACAAATACCGCTGATCAAGAATAGTAGCCTGATCTTTCAATCCTTCTAAGATAGTATTTTCATTTCTGGCTCTTCCGGCAACGGTATTTTTCAGCATGGATCTCTCCATCATATAGTTGGAAGAAGGCTCTGCGGGTTCGTTTATTTCATATATGGAAACGGCGTATGCATTGTTTCTTCCTGTAACCGCTGCGGGAGTTTTCACTGGAAGCGTGAATATTTTTCCTACTGCGGCGTTTTCAATACTTCTGTTTTGGTAAGACTCTCCCACAAAAGTTAAAGTGATGCTATCCATTAAAGCTGTCTGGTAAATTTCTGCCAATTGCTGTATGGAAGACCCACTGTTTAATTGCTCAGCCACCGCGTTTTGCACTAACTCCAATTTTCTTATGGCAACGAGTTCTGTTTCAATAGCATCGCGCACATCTTCCAATTTGGGCGTTCCGCTTCTTCTCATATCACGCACGGCAGCTACTACAAAAAAGTTCTCATTAATGTTGTAAACATCAGATACATCATTTACTTGAGTGTTAAGGTTGAATGCCCAGCTTACAATTTCGCGTGCATTTTGCAGCTGGGAAATGCCGGACATCATAGAGGTAACCTCTCTTCCCTGAACTACTTGTATGCCTTTTTGAGCGGCATTGATCATGAGCTCCTCTGCCGAGTTGCTTTCGGCTTGCAACTGCATGGCTTGGCTGCGAATGGTTTTCACGGTCGCATCGGAAGGTTTGATCTCTTCAGTGTAGATCACAAATTGGCGTTTTTCGATAGGAGCTGTGCGCTCTAATACTTGATATACTACGAAAGCAGTAGGCGCATCTTGTACGTAAAGATTTCTTTTTAATAATGAATCGAATAATTGCGGGTAAACGGCATGTTCGGAAGCCCAGAAAGTAGTGTCGGTAGCTTTTCTACCGCCAAGAAAATCAGGCAGTAAGGTAAAGATATTGGCGCCACGTTGCAATAAACCTTTCAAACTGTCGGCAGTAGATTTGGCCTCTGCTTTCGTTCTGTTGCTGCCCGGGTTTCTATCGGTTTTAAAATCAACCACTAAGTAGGCAAGGTGCACAGAGTCGGGGCGTTTTGCCGAACCGAACGTTTTCCCGAAATACCAAACCATACCTTCATATTCAAAAGGCTCGATGAAAGTGCCCACTGGTCTGTCGAAAATTAATTTTGCCAAAGTATCTATTGAAATATCATCTCTTTTGAAATAGGTGCTATCCAATTGTCCGTACATCATCGAAATATGAAAATCTTCCACAGAAGGCGATGCTTTTAAGCGGACAAATCGGTGTGTTACAGTATCTTGAATACTGGCTAAATCTTGAGGTGTGGGTTGAATCGGGAAAATAGCTACGTCAATATCACGGGAGTTTTCCCTTACCTGGTAACGACTTTTGTTGGCTCTGAACCAATTGCGAATCTCTCTGTCGGTAACCGTAGCTTGAATATCGTTGAATTGCGTTGCGGTAGGGTAGAGGGTAATGGCTTGCGCTAACACGGAGTTATTATTGGCTGCAAAATGTCTTGCGGCTTCGTCGGAAAAATTAACAATGCCTTGTGCTAACGCCATATAGCGCGCTCTTTGTTGGTCAATTAAAGCGAAGCGTTCAATAGCTTTGTATGCGTTGTAAAATTCGCGCACGTTGCTGTTATTTCTATATTCTTCGATGTTGGAAATAAACGAAATAGCTTCTTCCACAGGCACTTGTTGCGTGAGAAACATCACCAAACGATACAATAACTGATTGGGTTGCTGCGAGTACAAACTGGCGACCATATCGGCAGCAATTTCTTCTTTCATATCTTTAGTGAATGTTAACCCCAAATTTTTCAGCTGCGCTTCCATAATAGTTTGTTCCAACAACTGATTCCAAGTCATATCATGCACTTGATAAATCTCCGTTTCATCCAAATTTGATTTTTCATAAAAAATCTTCCAAAGTGCGTTATTTTGTTCTAGACGAAGACGATATTCATCATCTAATTGTTGACCGTTAATTTTCACCATCGTATATTTATCGGAGAAGAGGCCTGAGAGTTGGGTAATATCCCCCATCACAAAAGCGAGGAGTGCAAGTCCGATGATACACATTAAGAAAATTCCATGTTTACGAATTGAGCCGATTGCTGCCATATCTATTGATTTTATTAGTTTTTAAATTAAGGCGGCAAAAATAGTATTTTTTCGTTATGATGAATATAGTGGGAATGCATTAAAATTACTTCACCACCGCAACCCGTCTAACCGCCGCATTTCCTTCTAAATCAAACACTTTAAAGAAATAAACGCCTTGGCTGTATGCAGAAATGTCCACCGTTGCCGTATGGCTCCCCCCGAGCAATTGTCCAAAAGTATTGTAAATTTCAACTTTTTGAAATTTATCCATTTGAATAGTTACCGTTTGGGAAGCAGGATTCGGGTAAATGTAAATATTGCTCAGGCTTTCACCGATTCCGACTCCGCATACTTTTGCAACATTAACCTCGGTACTTACCAAAGTAAGACACACTGTTTCTACCCTCCATGTATGTTGTACATCATCATCAAACCCTTCATCAATATAACTCGTTTCTTCTATTTCGCTGGCAATAATATCTTCGTTTCTATAAACATTATATTTTATTGGAAAAGCAGTCTCAAGTGCAGGCTTCGTCCATGTAATCGTTGCTGCAACGCACGCTTCCGAGAACGTAACATTCAGATTTGTAACAGGGTTACACACTTCATCACAAACCGTTACTCTACAAACTTCTTCCGATGCCTCGCTATTATTATATACTGCTTTTACGCAAAAATTGTACTCTCCCGGGTGCAAACCTTCCACAGTGAAGTTCCGGGAAGTGGTTTCTCCTACTTTTTCGCCGTCTTGATAAATTTCGTATATAGATACAAACAACGGGTCTTCTTTGGAAACAAATGCTTTAATACAAGCATTTAAATCAAGTGAACCTTGTTGTTGTGTAGCTAAATACAAAGTGCTCCATTGGTTGCTAAAATTTAAGATGTCGCTTTTATTATTTACCCGTGGGCCTGAATCATAAGCGAGGGGATACGCTGAGGCATTTGCTGTTACGGAATATCCCATCCACAACTCAGATGTTGTATTAATGGGATGCGGTTCAAGTAATGTGATCGTTGTCCAATTATTGCTCACAATTGTAGATAAATCCACCCGTTGGTCAACCTCTAATGTGCCGGGATTGGCGATTACCAAATTAATAATTGGGATCACTAAGAACGAGCCGCCCGACCATACTTTTAAATTGAGGTCAGAGCATCCGGCCGGATTAAGCACGATTTGCATTTGCACAATCCTATCTCCTGGGGTTACGCCTTTGGCAGTTAAATCGGAAGCGGCAAAACGTGCTACCGACATCACGTCGCCGTCTTGTCCTGTGCCAATAGATCCGTATATTTCATTTGAAGAATAAGTGAGCCAAAATCCATCAATAGAATGTGAGTCGGGAGCGCTCCAATTAAGGGTAACTTTTCCGCTGTTGCTACAACTACCCGTTAGGTTTTTTACAGGGTTTAACTGGGCGTTGATCATGTTTACGCAAATCATAAAAAGAAATGCAATGGAAACTGTTTTTTGTAAAAATTTTGTCATAATAATATATTTTTGGGTTAATAATTGTAATCAATTTACTTCCAGCAAAAATATAAAATTTTACACTACTGACCGACAAAAATATTAAAAAATTTGAGTATTAAAAAGGGCGATCAAATAATCGCCCTAAAGTTGTAATTTTGTTGTTCCTA